>JBPOIQ010000091.1:0-11434 GCA_052034355.1 Minisyncoccota bacterium | reverse complement strand
AGCGTCCCCCGACGGCCGGACGTTCTCGAGGGTTGTTGGCCCGTTCGCGGTTGGCCGGTTCTCGAGGCCCTTCGTTCTATACAGCGAGGAGGCGTGCGAAGGGTCCGTTGGCCCGTCGTAGCCCGTTGGCGGTCGCTCGGCGGCGGTGTTCAGGCTGGTGCCGGCGCCATGCCGGCGGCCAGCGCGAGGGGCGCGACAACGAGGCGGGCGGTTCTCCAGCGCTCGGTGATGGCGACCCGTCCGGTGGCCGGCAGGACCCTGACGTAGCGGGCAAGCTCCGGGTATCGCTCGACGAGCATATGGAAGAACGCGTGGTGCGTGGGCGCCGGGCTCTTCTCGGAGACGATCGCCTTGGCGTCGTCGAAGCGCATCGGGCGGGGCTCGAGGCCGGCGTCCCGCGCGAGCTCGATGAGCGCCAGCCGGTCCTCGACGACGACCTCGGTCAAGGCGTAGCGAGCGGCCTCGCGTCTCAGGACCTTGGCGGCCGCGGGCGCCGCGGGCTGGAGCCGGCGCTTCAGGATCTCGAGGACGCGGCCGCCCTCGGCCAGGGCAAGGAGCAGGTGCGGCGTGCGGTAGGTGACAGCAAGCGTGTAGCGAGGCGCCGCCGGGTCGGCTCCGCGTGGAAGGCCCAGGAGCTGCTTTCGCCGCTCGATCTCCTGGCACATCTGGCCGATGCGCTTCGGTGACACGAGCGCTTCGAGCGGCTGCCCGAGGGCGATCGCGACGCGGAGCACGGCCTCGACGCTGGCCTGGAGTTCAGGCGTTGCTTCCAGGTGGGCCACGCAGCGGCGCGAAACGTTCGCGACCATCGCGAGGGCTCGCTGGGAGATGCCGCGCTCGCCGTACCACTGGCGGTGGCGACGAAGGTGGTAGGCGAAGTTCCCTTCGACCGGAGGCGCGACGCGACTCGCGCGATCGTGACCGTAGCCGTGCTTCAACTTGCTGGCACGCATGGGACCGGGCGACGAATAGGACTTAGATCGCAGCGGCGGGCGGTGTCCGTCCCTGCTGCGGGATGACCGTACGTGAACGGCCGAAACAGAAGAAGCTGCCGATGGTCACTCGGGGGTGACCATCGGCAGCCGTCCTCTCATATTTCCGCATCTTACCACAGTCGGCCATGTGCCTCTTGTGGATAACGCCGCGCCCGCGTTCGCGTCAGCTCACCGCGTCCTCTCGTTGAAAGTGGATCCCATGAATCTGCTCGAGGAGTGCAAGGGTGGCAACGATAGAGCTATTCGCGCTCGCTCCAAGGCGAAGGCGCGCACCAAAGCGCCGCGCAAGCGGGACGAGGAACTCGTCGGCCCATGAGGGTGTGAGCACGTGCACCCCATCGAACGAGACCAGCACGTCCTCCTGCGCGCCCAAGGCAGCCAACGTCGGCGCGTAAGCGAAGATCGCCTCGCGTCCGGCATCCCGCGCCGTCAGCACTTCGCCAAATTTTCCAAGGTGAATCGTCATAGGTTGCTTGTTTAGAACTGAATGACCGCAAAACAGCCGCGCAGGGCGGACACGGCGTCCAGGACCCGCAACTCGCGGTCCTTCGGATGCAGGCGAACGACCGCCTTGCCGCTCTGGAACTCGACTTCGATCGGGAACGAAGCGACGACGGAACGTACGAACTTGAGCCCGTTGCCCCGCTTCTCGGGAGCGCGACCTGTCACGACCTCGGTGAACGCGACTCGCAGTGCGTCGCGGTCGCTCTCGAGTTCGGGCCGCACGCGCCCCAAGGTCGCGAGGATGCCCTGCCCTCGGTCCGCGATGACCACCAGGTGCTTCTTGAGGTCGTACGCGAAGAAGGCTCCGCGTACGTCCGGCCAATTGCCGATGTTGTGGTCGAAGGCGTTGTTGCCAATCTCGCCGGTCAACGCCACCGCTAGGCGACCGAGATCGCGGAGCACAGGCGGGCGCTCGTCGAGTTCCTGTTCCATACGGTCCAGGCGAGCCTTGAAGTGGTCTTTCGAGGGACAGTAGAAGTCTGTGGCCGGCGTTTCGGCGGTCGGCGCCGAAGCCCATTCCCTGGCGATGCGCGCCAGGCCGAGCGAATGACGCTCGAGATCGGAGGCGGAATAGTAGCGATGGCCGCCGCCGGAAACGAGGGAAGCCGGGAGCGTCCCGTCGGCGTGCCAGCGCCGTAGCGTACTATGAGAGACGCCGAGGCGCCTGGCGACTTCGCCGATGGAGAGGAGATGCGGGTGTTGCATACATCATGGGTTACGTTTCCACCCTATCCAATGCTGCCAATCCTGTCAAATCCTGCGCAAATCCACCGATAGCGCTCCAATCCACCGCAACACATCGGCGCGCATCATCGACACCTGTCATGACCCGTCCTTGCATAGCAGACTTCAGCCGTATGAACCACGTCACGCCACCAGACAACTTGCCGCTCGTGGATTGCCCTCCCGCCCCCGCTCTCGAGCCGGCCACCCCGAGCAGCATTGTCCACTATCGGAAACGGCGCTCGGTCGGTAATGTTGACACGGCCTTGCCACCTGTGAACGCAGCTGGCCCAGCAACTCGCTCCTTACAACCTATCACGACCACTATGACGCAACACCATGGCGTCGCCTCCATAGGCGAGTTCTGCGAGGTTGCGGACGTCGCCAAGCTGCTCTGTGTGTCGCGCGCAGCGGTCTATCGCTGGGTAGCGACCAAGGCACTCGCGGCATATCGACTCCCTGGCGGCCTTCGCTTCCGCGCCGACGACGTGACCTCGTTCATCGAACGCTGCCGAACCGTCACCAACACTCCCTATGCCTGTCAGGAAGCACAAGGGTAGCTGGTGGGCAGACTTCAGCTATCGAGGCTTGCGCTACCGCTTCCGCTCACCAGCCTCCACCCGCGTCGGGGCTGTCCACTACGAGCACACGCTTCGACAACGACTGGCCGAGGGCAAGAAGATCTATCCAGCTCGCGATGCGAGAAGCCGCGCCGTCGAAGTGCCGAGGCTTGACGATTTCGCCGCGTCCTGGCTCGAGTCGTACGCCGCACCCCGCCTGAAGCCGTCGACGTACTCCAGCTACCGGCTCCGTTACGAGCGCTACATCCTTCCGTACTTCGGCCAGCAGCGGCTCGACGCAATCGGGACGGAGCCTGTCGATCAGTTCGCAGCGGGGCTCGTACGAAAGGGCCTGCACCCCAAGACCATCAACAACGTGCTCTGCGTGCTTCGTCGCATTCTCACCTGCGCACTCGACTGGGGGAAACTCGAGCACCTGCCACGGATCAAGTGGCTCAAGGCGCCGCCGTCGACCTTCGACTTCCTCACCCCGCTCGAGGCCGAGAGCCTGCTCGCGACAGCGGACCGGGAACCGTGGCGGGGGATGCTCAAGCTCGCGCTCCACACGGGCCTCCGGCTTGGCGAACTTGTAGCTCTCCGGTGGTCTGACGTCGACCTTGAACGGCGCCAGCTCTGCGTAAGACGTACCGAGATGCGCGGCGTCGAGACCTCGCCGAAGAACAATCGCATCCGGTACGTTCCGCTCTCGATCGAACTCCACGCGCAGCTCGTCCGCTGCGCGAGGTCCGACGGCCGCGTCTTCACGAATCGCGGGCGCGAAGTCACCCACTCCGCGGCATCGAACGCGCTCGCCAGGCTCTGCAAGAAGGCCTCCCTCCGACACATCGGCTGGCACGTCCTTCGCCACACGTTCGCCTCCCATCTCGTCTCGGAGAACGTGCCGCTCGTTGCAGTGCAGGCTTTCCTTGGCCACTCCGACATCAAGATGACGCAGCGCTACGCCCACATCGCGCCGTCGATGCTGCGCACCTTCATCGAAGGCATCAGTAGCGCTCGTCTCCGGGCTGTGGATGAACTCGGTCACCCGGCCGTCACCCGCACAGAACAAGTGGCGAACACCGCGGCCTTAGGCAGCCGCAGCTATCAGGACTCTCCGCTAACGCTAGCAAAAACGCGCATCGATGATGCGCGTCTTGGCTGGCGGAGGGGAGGAGATTCGAACTCCTGATACCTTGCGGTATACTCGCTTTCCAAGCGAGCGCACTCGACCACTATGCGACCCCTCCAGGGTGGTGGTTTTACGGGGGTACTCTACCCGAAAGACGATATTTGGGCAAGACCGCTTTGTGCCGTTGCGTTCCGGCGCTTTTGCTATAGTATATTGTGGATAACCTATGACCGCATCTGAAGAGGTAAAGCAAAAATTGGACTTGATCGATGTCGTGGGCGAATACGTCCGGCTGAGCCCGGCCGGCGGCCAGTCGCTTCGCGGACTCTGCCCGTTTCATGGCGAAAAAACGCCCTCTTTTTACGCGCATCGCGATAAGCAGTTTTGGCATTGTTTCGGCTGCGGCGAAGGCGGTGATGTCTATACCTTCTATCAGAAAATCGAGAACGTTGATTTTAGGGATGCGTTGAAGGAATTGGCGCGCCGCGCCGGCGTGCAACTGCCGGAGTTCGACCCGCACGCGGATTCCGAACGCGCCGCGGTCCTGGCCGCTTTGGAAGAGGCAACGCGATTTTTTGAGGCATCGCTCGCGCAGGCGCAGACGGGCGAGCGTGCCCGGGCATATCTTGCCAAGCGCGGCGTGAAGAGCGAAACGATCGCCGAGTTCCGCATCGGCTACGCGCCGGCGACCTGGGACTCCATGGTGAAAGCGCTTGGCGGCAAGAATCACGCGATGGACAAGCTGGTCGCGGCCGGTCTTGCGATTCCGAGCGACAAGAACCGCAGCCACTACGACCGCTTCCGCGACCGCATCATGATTCCGCTGCGCGACGAAAAAGGCACGGTCGTCGGGTTCACCGGGCGCATCATGCCGGACAGCGTCGAAGCCGAGAAAACCGGAAAGTACGTCAACACGCCCGAGACGATCGTGTATAAGAAGCGTCGTTTGGTGTACGCGCTCGATCGTGCCAAGAATCAAATCAAAAAAGCCGACTTCGCCGTGCTGGTCGAAGGCAATATGGACGCGATCTCCTCGCACGAAGCGGGCGTGAAGAACGTCGTAGCGGTTTCCGGCACCGCTTTTTCGGAAGAACAAATCGACGTCTTGAAACGCTACTGCTCGCGTCTCGCCCTCGCGTTCGATGCCGACATCGCCGGACAGAACGCCGCTTCGCGTGCGCTGCCGCACGCCTGGAAGAGCGGCTTGCAAGTGATGATCGTCGTACTGCCCGCCGGTTTCAAGGATCCCGACGAAGTCATCCGCAAGGATCCTGAGCTTTGGCGCCAGGCGATCGCTGGTGCGCGCGATATGATCGAGTTTTCGATCGAACGGGCGATCAGCTCCGTCGACTTGAAAGATCCGTACGGCAAACGCCGGGCGCTTGAGTCGCTCAAGCCGATTTTCGGGATGCTCGAAGACCCGGTTCTTCGCGATCATTGGATCCACGCGGTGGCGCAAAGGTTGGCCTTGGGCGACGATGCCGTGCGTTCTTCGGTGATTTCCGTCGCTGCGCCTGCCGCCAAACAGCCTCAAGTGAAACCTCAGGCCCCCAAAATCGATACGCGCAGCGAGCGCCTAGCGACCCGCTTTTTGGCCTTACTGTTGCGCGATCCGGCCGTCTTTACGGCGCATGTCGAAGCGCTCGATGACCGTTTTCCGGAGGGGGAGCTTCGCAACCTAGCCAAATTGCTCGCCTCGTATTATACTGAAAACGCTAAAGCCCCCATCCTTCAAGCGCCTTTTTTCGCCTGGTATGCGAATGCCAGGCAGACCGATCCGAGCCTTCCGGCCATCGAACCGATCCTCCTTTTGACGGATCGCGACATGCCGGAATGGACGGAAGAGCAACTGGTCGAGGAGGCCGCCGTCTGCGCGCGGGAACTTGAAAAAACCGCCGTCAAGAAAACGGAGAAGGAATTACTCGGGGCCCTCGCCGAGGCTGAACAGCGCGGAGACCGCGCGGCGTCAATTCAAATCGCCAAGCGCCTCGAGGCCATCGCCAAACGTCTGCACAATTGAAGTCCGGGTTATTTTTTTGACGTTTCGTATGCCAAAGGCCCCAGCCAAAAAGAAAAAAGCCGCCGCCAAGAAAAAAGCCGCGCCGAAAAAGAAGGCCGCACCGAAAGCCAAAGCGCCGAAGAAAGCGCCCGAGCTTCGCGCCAAGCGCGTCAAAGTCGAGCCGCCAGCGCTTGAACTCGTTGAGAACCTCTTCAAGAAGGGGCATGCGCGCGGTTTCGTGACCGAAATGGAAATCCTGCACGTCTTTTCGGAAGCCGAGGAGTATCTTCCGGTGTACGAAGAGTTTTTGAACCGTCTCGACAAGGCGGGCGTGCAGATCGTTGAAATGAAAGAAGGCTTGCTCGGCAAGGCCGGCGAGCGCGAGACCGCGATGGGCATGATCCGCGTGGTCAACAAAGAGAAGGATCTCAAGAAGGAGGCCAAGAAGAGCGTCCTCGACATGGAGATCTCGACCGATTCGATCCAGATGTATCTGCGCGAGATCGGTAAGATCCCGCTTCTGACTGGCGCCGAAGAAGTCGAGCTTGCCAAGCGTAAAGAGCGCAACGAGCGCGAAGCCGAGCGCCGCCTGATCGAAGCCAACCTGCGCCTCGTCGTCTCGATCGCCAAGAAGTTCGTCGGCAAGTCGCTCTCGCTCCTCGACCTGATCCAGGAAGGCAACATCGGCCTGTTCCGCGCGGTCAAGAAGTTCGAATACCGCAAAGGCTACAAGTTCTCGACCTACGCCACCTGGTGGATCCGCCAAGCGATCACCCGTGCTCTGGCCGACCAGTCGCGCACGATCCGTATCCCGGTCCACATGGTCGAAACCATCAACCGCTTCCAGCAGATCGAGCGCCAGCTGATCCAGGACCTCGGCCGCGAACCGTTGCCGGAAGAGATTGCCGCTGAAATGGGCGAGTCGGTTGAAAAGGTGCGTCACATCATCCAAATCTCGCAGGACACGGTTTCCCTCGAAGCCTCGGTCGGCGAAGACGATGAAGATTCGACGCTCGAAGACTTCATCGAAGACGTGAAAAACGTCTCCCCCGATCGCGCCGCCGCGCTGCAACTGCTGCGCGATTACGTCCAGAACGTCATCAAGGACTTGTCGCCGCGCGAACAAAAGATTCTCGAAATGCGTTTCGGCTTGACCGACGGCGTGGCCCACACGCTCGAAGAAGTCGGCAAAGAGTTCGACGTCACCCGCGAGCGTATTCGCCAAATCGAAGCCAAGGCGCTCGAAAAGATCCAGGCGCACCAGGGCATCTCGCGACTGCGCGACTACTAAGCGCAACAAAAAATCCCCCGACACGTGCCGGGGGATTTTTGTTTTTAGAGCGACGCGCCGATCGTGTAATCGGTGAAGAGACTGACGTCGATGTCGCGTACGCGGGAGGCCCAGGCGGCTCCGTAGAGAGCCTTGGCGCGTTCCTCGGTCGGAATCCAGCGGAGGACGCCGTTCGCCTCGACGGCGTACGTTTTCGGATCGCTTTGGATCTTGATCATGTAGACGCCCTCTTTCATCTTCACGTTGCCGCCCAGCATGATCGTGCCGAGCTGCGTATCCGGGACGCGCAAGACTTTCGAGAAGTCGTTGCTGTTCCAGGAGCGATACGTGTCGACGTTCGGGAAGGCGTAGCGCTTGCCGCCTTTGTACCAGTAGACGGCCGCGCCCGATCCTTTAATGAGATCGTTCTCGCGCAGGAAGACGAAGTAGAAATCCTTGGAGACCGAGGCGTTGCTTTTGGCGTCGATCGAGGTGATGCGCGCCTGATGCATGCTGCCGGGCTTGAGACCGGAGAGCGTGACGCTATGCATGGCAGAGAGAGCTGTGCTTGCGGCCGAGTTGCCGTAGTTGAGATAGGTGCCATAGCTTACGGTGGCCGTCGTGGCTTCGTTTGTCGTCCAGGTCAGGCGAGCCGTGCCGGCCACGACGTCGTAGAGGTCGATGACAGCCGGTCCGACGAGCTCCGGAGCGTTCTTGTCTTCTCCGGCGACGAATGTTGGAGCCGCGAGCGAAAGCGTTGCGCCGGCTGCGTCGGTCAAGACGAAGGTGCAGGTGTAGGTCGTGCCGTCGGCGAGATTCGAAAGCGAAGCGGTGAGACGTGCCGGGCGATCGCCCGTGACGACGACAGGGGCGGTGATGCCGCCGTTGTTGCAGGAGAAGCTGACCGTCGAAGGTGTGTGGTCGACGCGTGCGAGTACGGTCATCGACGTGTCGGTCGATTGCGTCATTTCCACCGGAGAGACGGCGCGGATGGGGGAGACGCCTTCCCCGCGGACCGTCGAGAAGGTTCCGACGACGGAAGCGTTGACGAAGGCGTTTGCGATGTTGCGTCCCTCGACCTTCAGTTGAAAGGCGCTACCGATGTTCGGCGGGTACCACATGTAGACTTTCTGGGCAGCGGGAACGGTCGCGATCGCGGTCCAGGTCGACCCGACATCCGTCGAATAAGAGAGGGTAATGCTCGTGATCGACGGGGTGTTGGTGTACCAGGCGAGCGGGGTCGGTTCGGCGGCGGTGAGCCGCGTTCCGACGACGGGGGAAGTAATCAAGAGCAGATCGTCGACTGTCGTGTTCGGCGTATTGTCGCTCGAGGTTTGGAACGTAAACGGGTTGGGATAGGTGTCGGTGACGAGCACGTTGCCGACAAGATCCTTCACCGTCGCCCCGAACGTTTCTGCGGCGGCGCGCGGATAGACGTCGTGCTGCACGGTTACCGTGCGGCCTTCGCCGATTTTGGTGTAGAACCACCCTCCCGGATTGATCGAAGAGGTCGTCACGAGCGTGTTCTGATCGATCGGTTCGCTGAAAGTGAGCGTCAGATCCTCGGCGCGGAGAAAGTCGACGGTTCCCGGTTCAGGATTGGAAGAAACGAGAATCGGCGAGGCTTCGTCGAGCTCCGTAGCACCTGCGGTTGCATCGCCCGCAGCGATCGCCGAGAGCTCTACAGAGCCGTCGCTGACGCCGGAAGCGGTGCCGACCCTCGCGTAGGAAACTTCAAAGTCGGTAGCGGCGGTGTCGACGGCGAGATGTGTGTCATTCTCATCAAGCACGACTTCGAGCACGGCCGGATTCGCCGTTGAAGCGAGGAAGACGTCAGAGATCGCGATCGCTTGACCCTTATACGTGACATTGAAACCGGAGGCACCACGGACGGTCCAGTTGGACAAGCCAGGATTCTCGAACGAAATGACGGCACGATCGATTTTGCCGTTGCGATTGAAGTCGCGTAGAGCGATTGAGGCGACGTCGCCGGAAGCAGCTGAGGCGGGCAGGAGCGGCGCCAGGAGACCCAGCGCGGCCGCTGCCAAAAGGAGGCGGGGATAGTGCATAAATAGCCAAGAATTTGATTGGATTTTACCACACAACGCCAGGACTTGAAATATTTAAGCCTAGTGCTATAGTATCCCCGTTCCGGCCCGTTCCGAGGTAGCTCAGCGGTAGAGCAGTGGACTGTTAATCCATTGGTCCTGGGTTCGAATCCCAGCCTCGGAGCCAGAAAATTCCGGTTCAGGTCGACCGTTCCATAGGAGCACCCAACGTGGGGTTCAGATGGACCGGAGTCCCTGGCAGGAGCTAGAAAGCGCAGGCATAAAGCCTGCGCTTTCGCATTTCCTAACCACTTGCACGCCGTGTCATCACGGACTAAGATTCTGCTGCCAAGATTTAAAACCGGAGCAAAAATGAAACTCTACAGCCTCATCATCAGCCATTCCTGGGCCTACGGCGATGCATATGACAAGCTCGTCAAGATGCTCGATGCCGATCCGCGTTTTTTCTACAAGGACTACTCTGTTCCAAAAGACGATCCGATCCACAATGCCGGTACCGATCGAGAACTTGCTGAGGCTATCCGGCAGCGCATGTGCTTTTGTGACGCTGTCCTCATCATGGCTGGAAAGTACTCTACGTACAGCAAGTGGATTCAGAAGGAGATTCAGATAGCAAAGAATTTTTCGACGGCCAAGCCCATCATTGCCATCGAACCATGGGGAAGCCTCCAGACTTCGCAGGTCGTCAAAGAGAATGCCGACCAGATCGTCGGATGGAATACGGCACCGATTGTTAGGGCTATCCGCTACCTTGCTTAATTATGAGCAACGCGCCGACACAGCAGAATCCCCACACCGTACTTTCAGCGACGGCTGATTCCTACGGGGACTCATACCGTGAGCATGTGCTGGAGCAGTACAAGCTCTATTTCGGAAGTATTGAAAAAAACTCTGATCGCAGACAGATTTCCGGTCAGATTTTTTTTACCGTCAACACTGCACTCTTTGCACTTGTTGGTTTTTCATTCGAACTCGGTAACCCGGTGACAAAACTCGCAGCCCGGGTATCCATCGCCGTGGCTGGGATTGTGATATGCGTAGTTTTTTATCACATGATTAAAGCGCACAAACAACTCGCCAGCGGCAAGTTCAAGGTATTAAAAGAAATTGAAGCATTACTTCCGCTCAAGCCCTTTTCAACAGAATGGGCGATACTAGGTGAGGGGAAAGACCGCAAAAAATATTTCTCTTTTTCCAAAGTCGAGGTGAATCTGCCGATCATTTTTGCTATCGGCTACATCTTGTTCGGTGTGGTATCGGTCTATTTTTTCAAGGTTTCACAGGTTGGCCCGTAGTCACTACTCCACCCCTGATTTCAAGCGTTGATTTTACACAAGAGAGAAGCTCGCGCTTCTCTTCTTTCGTTCCATTCGTTAGGACATGCCGGACATAGCGCTTGTGGTCGAGGCGCGGGGATTCTGATTCCAGCGTCTTCCCCAAAATCGACTCCATGAATTTACGGTTCCGGTCCAACTCTTCCTGAAATTTCTTCTTCGATATGGCGTGATCGATCTCTAGCTTATCGAGGATGCCAATCAGCTGTTCGATAAGCGCTTCCTCGCGCATATACGGCTCCTTGCAGTCCTTATCCGCCGACCTCCCGCAATGATAGTAGACGTAGCGCTTGCGCGTCCCGTCGTCCATCGACTTGAACTTCTCTTGTGCTGTGATGCCGGATCCACACGATCCGCACTTCATGAGCCTCGTGAAGGCGAATTCCTTCGCACCCCACGTAGTCTTTTTCTTTTCCTGCGTCAGTTGACGCTGGACGTCATCGAACAGTTCCTCGGTGACGATCGACTCATGGGCGACGCGGTACCAGTTGCCGCCGCCCTTCGGGAATTCGAACTTTCCACAGTAGTAGGGGTTACGAAGCATCAGATAGAGGCTGCTCAGTGTCACAGGCCTACCGCCACGGGTCTTAAAATCCGTCTCGTCCATCCATGCCTTAACCTTCCGCCCGCTGTGGCCGAGGTTCGAGACACGTTCGAAGGCCTCCTTGATGATCGGCGCTCGCTTCGGATCCATGATGACCTTCTGATCGCCTTTGATGCCCGTCTTGGTGTTGATGTAACCGAGAGGGGACATGTTAGGTCTCCAACCCATCTGTGCCTTCACCTTTAGGCCACGCCGGACGTTCACGCCCTTGTTGTCATTCTCGAGCTTCGCCTGCGAGCATAGGATC
>JBPOIQ010000081.1:0-8640 GCA_052034355.1 Minisyncoccota bacterium | reverse complement strand
GGCTTGCGTACCTCGAGCACGTACGTTCCCGGAGGCGGCAGGAACACGTAACGACCGAGACGGTCGGTCACGCGCGTTGCCACGACCTTCTGTCCTGAAGCATCCAGTAAACGGATGACTGCCAAATCAACCGGGAGTTTCGTTCCGACATTGTAGATCACGCCGTACCCCTTGCGTTTCCGGCGATCAAGCAACGAAAGCGGCTGGGTCAGGAGGAACATGGCGTAGCGCGCATAGCCCGCGAAACCGACAGCTGATGTCGTCGCAGTCGCAACCGCCACTGTTGTCGCCGGAGCGACGACGGCCGAGTTGGCGGTCTGCGCTGACGCGTTTTCTCGCATGGCTTTCATAGCCTCCCTCGCACCACTCACAACAGAACCGATCAGCGGCACGTTTCTCGAGATGGCGGCCAAGCGATCCAGAATCGGCGTCGCTTGGATCTTATCGGACGGACGTGCAATCCACTCGATTGGTTTGAGAGCCTCGGTCGCCTCTCCTTCACGCTCTTCGTTTTGCGTCGGCGCGTTTTCTGCGTCGTTCTCGCGCGCGGGTGGCGTTACGATCGTCGAGCCGGTTCCTGTCTGCGTCGAGCTGCCCGTTTCAGAGGCCGCTGCGCCCGAATCGCTTGAGCCGGTTTGCGGCGGCGAAACTTGCTGTCCCGTACTGCCTGTCGATACCGGCGGTCGTGACGGCGACGAAGCTCCGCTCGACGGATTCGTGCGCACAGGCGGCGAAGCGGGCGGCGGCGGAGCCGTTTCTTGCGCGCGCACAACCTCCGTCGTCTGCTCGAACGATACGGTATCGAGACCGTCCGCTTGGATACGGAAACGATTGATCAGCGTCGTGGCGCCCGGAAGCACGCGCACGCGAACACTCACATAGCGCTCCGCGCCAGCCGCAAGCGTTCCGAGATCATATGTCGCCAAACGCGCCGCTGTATCAAACGATGCGGCATCATCGCCAGAAGTATCGGTTGAAACGACACCTTCAAGCGAAAGCGAATTCTGATCATAGGCTGTTCCGGGCGGAATCGTTTCCAAAACAAGCACGTGTTCCGCAGCCGCGTCTCCGCTATTCTTCACATCGATACGATACGTCACCAAGTCTCCGCTCTGCGGAACGGGAGGGAGAGGAGCGAATTCGAGCGACGAGACATTCACGCCGATCCGCGTTTCCGCACTAAGTAGCGCCGATCCTGTCGGCGGCGCGATAGGCGGCGTGACCGGGACGGTCGATGTCCCTGAATCAGCGGGCGTGGTCGTGCCTCCAGTAATCGCAAAAACCGCGTCGCTCGCATCTGTTGCCAATACGGTGTCTCCGGAACCAAGCGCCTCCGCGCGGAGACGGACGGTTGAAGAAGAAATATCGGGTACTGTCCAAACATAGACACCGGATGCAGGATTGGCGTTCGAAGTGATCAGAACATACGTCACGCCGTCATCAAGAGAATACGAAAGGCGAACAGCCTGCACCTGTATGCCTTGCGTCGTGAAGAACACGTTGACCGAGGAACCCGCGTCAAAAGAGTTTCCCCCGTTCGGTTGCCCCAGGGTAATGGCCGGCGGCGGGTTTCCACCACCACCGCCGCCTCCGCCTCCGCCGCCACCCGATGCTGTTATCGAAAAATCAGCATTTGACGTATCGCTCGCAAGCGTCACGTTGTTCGCGTCTTGTGCTTCGATTTTTATGCGCGCGGTCGTTGTCGTCGTATTGTCGACCGTCCAGGAATACGGCGATGCCGCGTCGGAAGCAGTTACGACCGTAGAGTAGGTCGATCCTCCGTCGGTCGAAAGCGTAATGCGGTAATGATCAACGACGCCGCTGTTCGTCCACGTAATCGACGACGTCGCTCCCCCCGTCAGACTTTCGCCGCCATTCGGCGCCGTCACCGTCACGGACGGAGCACCGTCGGAATCGGCGATCATCTGCACACGCATTTGCGTCGCGCCGCTCAGCGACTGAAACGCCGTCACGAGACCAGCATCGCCATTGGAAGCGGCTGTCGGCTTGTCTTCCGCAAACCCGGCACGATCCGCAACCACGATGCCGTTTGCCGTCCACATGGCCGTACCCGTGGAATCCAAACGCTGCGCATAGACGTCACCATCAGCTTCAGATCTTGTGTCCTTCCAAACAACAATAACTCCGGCGCCGCCATCAGAAACGACGTCAAATTGACCGCCCTGGTTTCCAGACGCATCACTGACCACGACGCCGTTTACCGTCCATTGCGCCACACCGGACGCGTTGAGCCGCTGGGCATACATATCATCGCTCACGCCGCTGCGGAGATCTTTCCAAACGACGATTGAACCCGTATCCGACGCGATGACTCTCGGTACCGTTTGCGTATCAGCGGCCGTCACGACATCGACGCCTCCGGCGGTCCATTGGATGTCGCCTGTCGTATTAAGCATCTGCGCTTTAACGTTCGCGTTTCCGAGGCTGCCCGGGTCCTCATCCCACGCAACGACAACGCCGCCAGAAACAGCAGAGAGCGAGGTTTCAACGGCCGTATTTTCAGTCGTGACAACATCACCGTAGGTCGTCCAACCGGTCGAAACGGATCCGTCAGCTGACGCCAATCGCACGACGCGCAAATCCGGATCAAGCACGTCCGTATCGATATGCTGCCAAGCGAAGTAGGCCCCTCCCGCGCTGTCGCTCGCGATCGCTCCGTATTCATGACCGACCGTGCCGGCCGGAAGCGGATCAGAGACTTCAACGCCCGTGGCGCCCCAAGGCACTCCGGCCGCAGAGGTCACGCGAATGCCGTACATCCTGTTGTTGCTTTCGTACATGACAATGGCGCCGTTCGCACCGTCCGTCACAATACCCCACACGACACTGCTTCCGCCCGCCGGCGAAATCGTCAAACCACTTGATGACCACCCGCCCGCCGTCACTCCGGATGAATCAAGCCGTTTGATCTTTAAGACGTCGGAATACGTGGTATCCGCCCAAACGACGTACACCCCGCCAGCACCATCGCTCAACAATCCCAAAAGCTGCTGATTAATTCCCGTTGCAAGCGCGACGCCTGACGCTGTCCACTGCGAAACGCCGGATGCATTTACTTTTTGCAAAAAGACGCGCGTGCCGTTGTGCCGGTTATCGTCCCAGGCAAGGAAATAATTCCCGGAACCATCGGCTGCGACGCGGGGGGAAAGCTGCTCGGCAGTATCCGAACCTGGTCCATTCGGCAAAACCAGACCGCGCGTGCCATTGAACTGCGGCGCACCCGTGGCGTTATTCAAAAGCTGACCGACGGCATCATCGTAGAAGAGAAAATTCTGCTGCACCCTCGTCTGTCCAGCGAGAACGAAGTCGCCTGCCGTCGTCGTAATCGCATACGGCGTCGTAATCGGAAACGTGCTGCTGGAGAGATCCGGGTCGATCGCCAGTACGCCGCCGGACGTCCAGTCCACCGTACCGTTGGAATTGACGCGTTGGGCGATCACGTCGCGCACGCTGGAGCCTTGATACTGCCTCGTAACCGCGATCAGCACGTCGCCGGAACCGTCGCCCGCCGTCACGGCCATCGCCGGATAATCTTCATTCGTCGACGTGCTCGTCAATGCCAAACCAGAACCGGAAAACTGGGCCACGCCGGAGCTGTTGAGTTTCTGGACGGTCAGGTATGGACTGGCGTAATAGAACACCATGACATCCGTGCCGCTCATGGCGACTTTCGGGTTCGGGTTCGTCGTTGCCGAACTCACTTGCACGCCATTTGCCGTCCATACCTGGGCTCCGGAGCTGTCGAGACGCTGGGCATAAACGCCTTCCGAACCCGTGCGGCTGTCTTCCCAAGCGACGACGATACCGCCGGAGCCGTCAGCATCCGCCGACGTCATACGATCCTGATTTTGCGTAGCAGACGTGATTGCAACACCGTTCGCCGTCCATTGCACGACACCCGAAGCGTTCAATCGCTGCGCGTAGAGGTCCTCGTTCGTACCGCCGTTGCGAAGATCCTCCCAAGCGACGATCATGCCACCCGATCCATCTGTCACGACAAGCGGATCCCTCTGGTTGTTGGCGGCTGCACTCACGACAACACCAGTCGCCGTCCATTGCTTGGTGCCGGATCCGTTCAAACGCTGCGCGCGCACATCGCTTCCAATGACGTACGCCACCAGAACACCGTCGGAGCCATCCGGCAGAACGACCGCTGAGGATTCAGCGCTCGCGCCGACGTCGGCCACAGCCAAACCGCCGGCCGCCCACTGCGTCGCACCCGTCGAATCGAGGCGCTGCGCGTAAATATCATTCAATCCGCTCGAGGTGCCGTAAACGACAATCACGCCGCCCGCCGTGTCAGCCACGACGCGAGGTCTGCTGTTGCCCAGCCCACCCGCTCCGTCGTACACCGTCACGCCCGATCCCCACTGCACGACACCCGCATCATTCACCTTTTGGGCGTAGATGCCGCTTCCTACGGCATCATTCGTAAACACGTAGACGTTATATCCGTCACTCGTGCGCACGACCGGACCGCTCGTAGATTGCTCAAAAACGGCGCTCTCTTGGTCGCCTGCAAGAAATCCATTTGTCGCAGCCGCAGCAACGACGCCGTTCGCCGTCCAGCTCGCCGAACCGCTGGCCATCGCCGGTGCCACGAACGTTTGAAGCGCAAAAACAGCGATCAGCCCTGAAGCGATTACGAAAGCGGAACGCGCATGAGCCCAAGCACGTAGCGCCCGCCAAGACCGTTCAACCGTTTTTTTCGCACGTTTGTGCATAAGTCAACTCATCACATACATCTTAGCACAAACACAAACAAAAAGGCGGCCGAAGCCGCCTCAAATCGTCATGATTTCCTGTTCTTTTTCCGCCGCCATATCGCGCACCTTGTCGTTCCAAAGTTTCACCGCCGCTTCAAGCGCCTCTTGGAGGCGGAACCGGTCGTCTTCGGAGATTTCTTTGGCCTTTTCAAGGCGGTTCAGCTCGTCCTTGATCGTCTCGCGGACGGCGCGCAAACCGATATGCGCTTCCTCGGCTTTCTTACCGACGATCTTCGTCAGTTCGCGGCGCCCTTCTTCGGTGAGGGGCGGCAAGGTCACGCGCACGCGGCTGCCATCGACGACAGGGTTCACGCCGATCGGAGCTTGGCGAATCGCTTTTTCGATTTCTTTCGTCAGCGCCTTGTCCCACGGTTCGATCATGATCGTCTTCGCGTCGGGAACGAGAACGGAAGCGACGCCTTTGATATTCATCATGCCGCCGTACGCCTCGACCGGGATATCTTCGACCAGCGCGGCGTGTGCGCGGCCGGTACGGAGGCTACCAAGATCGGATTTCAAGAATTCAAGGACGTGTTCGAATTCTGGCCTATATTCATCAATCAGCGTTTTCATACCATCATGATCAGAAACCGGTATTTTGTTTAAAGAGGGTGGTCCCCATGTAGATCGTCGAATCGTTTGTCGGATCGATAAGCAGATTCGTCGCAGCGCGCGTCGTCGGCAGTTTGGACGTCGTCCATTTGTTGCCGCCGTCGACCGTGCGATAGAGCGTGTTGATCGTGCCGTACGCGATGAAGTTCGAATCTTTCGGACTCACCGCCAACGAATAGATAACCGTCGAGCCAGAAGGCGTCAAGAGCGTGATCGGCTTCCAAGTTGAGCCTCCGTCGGTCGAACGCAGAAGACCGTAGTTTGAAGCGACTACGATACTGTTTCCGCGAGCGACATCCTCCGCGATTATCACGTTATCGAGCGCGCCGGCATACTCTCCCATTCCGGGACTCAAGTCAACCCAGGTCGCTCCCCCGTCGGTCGTCTTCCAGACACCCTTGTTTCGGGTTCCGACATACATGACACGGGAATCGGCAGCGGATGCGAGAATCTGGCGCACCTCGTTTTCAAAGCGATGAATCGGCGTCCATGAACCGCCGGCATCGCCGCTCTTCAAAAGATCGCCTTGGCTCGTAGCGGCGTAGACGTTCATCGGATTGAAGTGATCGATCAGCACGCTGTTCACTTTCGTCTCTGCGCGCGAATCGAAATAGACGTTCTCCCAGGTGCGCGAACAGTCCGTCGTGCGCATGACGCGGTTTCCCGTCGAGACGTAGACGGTGCATTTGTCGGCCTGGCTCACGGCCGCCGAAAGCACGCGCACGGCGCCGAGGCCAGGAGCGCCCTGCCATGATTCGCCACCATCATACGTATAGAACAATCCGCCTTCGGTACCGGCGTAAAGGACTTTCTTGTCGGTCGGATCGAAGGCCAAGGCCGTCACGTTCGCATTCGCGAAATTGCGCGCCTGACCGACCGTCGCGATAGCAGATTTCAACACCCACTTCGATCCACGATCCGTGGAACGGAAGACGCCTCCGTCCGTACCAGAACCGCCGCCCGTGCCGGTAATTTGAATGCAGCCCGCACCGAGCAAGAGGACGGCCGAGGCGGCAACAAGGAAACGTGTTGGCATTCTCATAATCAACGATCCAAAGTAAGAACGAATTTTTCGAGTAAAAGCCTCGGTTGCACGTTCGCGGTCATCGAGGCGCGCAAAGCGATGATTCCCCGCAGAGAAGCGGCCGCGCGTGCGTCGCCCGCCTTGAGTTCCCGCCGCAGGGCTCCTTGCCACACATCCAAAACGTCGCGCAGCCGTTCGATCGTCTCTTCGCGGTCGGCCCGTGCGGGCGCCAAAGCCGCGCATTCGGCCAATTTGCGGTGTGACGGCGCACCGCGAAGCGAACGCCAGCGGCGTTCTTCCGCCTCGTACCAGTTTACCATATCGCCCTGCTCCACGAAGCCGTGCGCGAGACCTGGACGACCGTCGGCGCGCACAGCATGTTTCGACGCCTCGAACGAAGAAACGCCGCGCGCAAGGAGCGCTGCGGAGATCGCCGTGTCAGGCACGCGTTCGAGACCGATCGTGGCACATCGACTTATGATCGTTTTCGGTAAACGCGCTTTGTCCTCGACGGACAGCACGACATAGGCCCGTTTGGTCGGCTCCTCGAGCGTCTTCAAGAGCGCGTTCGCCGCCTCCTCGCTCAGATGCTCGGCGCCGTCGATCACGGCCACCTTTGCACCACCCAAAAAAGAACTCATGCGAAGATGCTGCTGCAGTTCGCGGATGCTTTCGATCGGGATCGCCTTTTTGAGCTTGCCCGTTTTTTCGTCGCGCGGCCGCTCAAGCAGCCGGAAATCGGGATGCGCCGAAGCCTGCGGGACACCGAGAAGCGCAGAAGCGAGCGCCGAGGCAAGCGTCATTTTTCCAACATGGCGCGCGCCATGAAAAAGGACGGCGTGCGGTACCGCTTCATTCTCCAACATCGCGCGAAGGCGCCGTACGACGCGCTCATGGCCGATCAACGAGGAAAAAGCGTCGGTCATAGCTGGTGCTGGATACCAAGCACTTCAAGCAACACATTCATCGTGAGGCGCGCGGTCTCGTCCCAGGAAAAACGCCTGATATTTTCAAGCCCGAGCACGCGTCTGCGTTCCCACTCGGATGATTCGTCCATCAAAGACTTCATGGCACGAGCGAGATCTTCCGGCTCATCCGGACGCGCGTAGAGCGCAGCATCGCCGCCGACTTCCGGCATGGAAGCGGCGCGAGCGGCAATGACAGGCGTGCCGCAGGCTTGACCTTGCAGGATCGGCAAACCGAACCCTTCGTACCAGGAAGGCAGCAAAAGAATTTTCGCAGCAGCGATCAGTGCGGGCATATCGGCTTCCGGAACATACCCAGGAAAGACGACTGACGACTCGAGCTTACGCGCAGCGACTTCCTTTTTGACGCGCTCAAAACCGAAGCCCGGCAGACCGACCAGCAAAAGCTTCACGGGATCGCCGACGCCGCGGGCGCTTTTAAAAATCGAAAAGGCGTGTACGAGGTTCACAATGTTCTTTTTCTCCTCGATGCGTCCCGCGTAGATGAAAAACGGGCGCGAGAGACGGTATTTCGTCAACACCGCATCCTTTTCCTCGTCTGAAATGTCGGGACGATACCGATTCGTATCGACGGCGAGCGGGGTCGCGACAACGCGTTCGGGCGGCAGCTTGTAGCGTTCAATAATTTCCTGACGAGAAAATTCCGACACGGTCAAGATACGGTTGGCGCGGCTCACGGCCAATTGGGCGGAATAGCGATGATATCGCAATTCTGCGGGGCGATAGAGCTTTGGCAGTCTCTCGAAACCGATATCGTGAAGCGTCGTCACCACGCGCTTCGGCGTGAAAAACGGGAGCGTATGCGTCGGCTGGAAAAACACGTCCACCGGATGACGCCAAAGTTCCCACGACAAACGGAACTGATTCCAGAAGCGCTGCGTGCGCCAATAGAGGATCTTGCCATCCCAACCCGGCGGAAACTGCTCGAGCCCGTCATGGAGGAATTTTTTGGAATACAGCAAAAACTCGAGACCAGGCACCTGGATTTTCTTCAGAGCCTGGATCAGCTCGTAGGAATACCACTCCGTGCCGGTGCGTTCATGTGCGTTCGCCCGCGAGGCGTCGATGCCGATACGTGCCATACGGCCACCAGCTTACCCCTTTTGTTCTCCCTTGTGCCAGTGACCGTACACGAGGAACAGGAACAGCGCGGCTTTGACCGGCAAATGCCCGAGCAACTCCTTAAAACCGAAGAAATAGATGGAGATCAGGAACAGGAGAAGTCCGATCG
>JBPOIQ010000019.1:0-14191 GCA_052034355.1 Minisyncoccota bacterium | reverse complement strand
TCTCCGAGGGGCAGAAAGGTCTCTTGGCCTTTGCCCGGCTCATGCTCATGCGCCCAGGACTCCTGATCCTCGACGAGCCCACGAACCATATCAACTTCCGCCACCTCCCCGTGATCGCCAAGGCGCTCGATTCGTACGAAGGCGCCATGATCATGGTCAGCCACATTCCGGAGTTCGTCTCGCAGATCCGCATCAGCGAACGCATCGATTTGTCCGCGCTCTAAGAGAAAGAAAAAAGCCCTGCATCTGTAGATGCGGGGCTTGTGCGTTTCAAGAACGGCGGCGATACCTGTCGATCACCTGCCGGATCTCCCAGAGCGCTTCGGCCTGATGATCGGCCGGAATCGAGAAGATCCCGGGGAGCGTCCCGTGCCAGTCGTGGCTCGGGCGATCCGGGCGCGTGGCCGGTTCGAAGATCACGGGTGCCGTGGTTCCGTCGTCGGGCGCAGATGCGAAGATCCGCATCTTGCCGCCGAGTCCCAGCCGATCGCGCGCGTCGTTGGCGTTGGCCAGGGCTCGCGGCGCGTGGAAGCGGTTGGTGACGAGGTAGACCCGCCAACATTCGCGCTCCGCGCACAGCCGAAGGTTTCTGTTCAGCTCCTCCGACGTGTTCTGGGAGACCGTGTCCAGCTCGACGCGCGGCGCGAGCCACTTGAAGAGGTCGTCGGCGGTCACGCCGAGGCACTCGGAAAGCTTCTCGATCTGCCGCTGGACGGCACGGTAGGTGTACTCCGCCTCCTTGAGGCCGTCGCGCTCGCTGGCACCCGTCGAGAAGACGACGAGGTCAGCAACCAGATTGAAGGCGAGCTGGACGCCATAGGTCGCCCGACCGTCGAGACGGCCATTGTCGAGGTGGCCGAGCACGAGATCATGCCAAGCAGCCGTTCCGAGCCTCGAGTCTACGTGGAAGCCGTGGATGAGAACAGCGGTACGATTGGGCGCCATAACGATTCCTCCCGCGACGTGGTTTGTGGAATGAGCAACGATGAATTTAAGCAGAAATATGCGAAAACGTCAAGGAGCTTCTTCCAGGGTCGCCGTATCTGCGCTACACTCGTCCCTATGAAAGGAAAGACGCTCACGCTTATGGTCGGAATCGCGATGCTCGTCGGCGGCGTTTTTCTGTTGCTGCCGTCCTCGCATACGGCCGAAGGCAGCCAGGAACCTGTTCAGGCACCGTCTGTGCCAGCGGCAGCGCCGGAGGAGCCTAAAGAGCGTGTTGAGACGGTCGAGATCGCCCCGAAAGCGACGTATGGCGTGTTGATGGAGGAGCAGGGCGTTTCCGCCTCCGACGCGACCGCTATCTACCAGGCAGCCAAGGAACTATATGACCTGGCAAGCATTCGCGCCGGAAAGCGCCTCGAGTTGTCGTATGATCCGGCGTCCGGAGAATTGAAGGGATTGTTGTACGCTCCAAGCAGCGAAGAAGAACTACGCGTGCGTAAAGACGCCGACGGTTGGAAGGCTACGCTTGAGGCGATCGCTTACGATATCAAAATGAAGATCGTGAAAGGCACTGTCACGTCTTCGCTCTATGCTGCCGGGCTCGAACAGGGGATGGACGAGCGGGCCGTGATCGAACTCGGCGACGTCTTTCAGTGGACAATCGACTTTGCTCAGGATGTGCGCGTTGGTGATACGTTCACGGTCGTCTACGAAGAGCGTTATCGCGACGGTGCTTACGTCATGCCGGGTCGCGTCTTTGCGGCCGAGTACGTGAACGGCGGCGAGGCATATCGCGCTTTCTGGTTTGAAAATGCTGCTGGCGAAGGCGGCTACTACGACGAAAAAGGAAACTCTCAACGCAAGATGTTTTTGAAGGCGCCCGTCGCGTTCAAATACATCACGTCCGGTTTCACGACAGGTTTGCGTTATGTGAGTGCCTTCAATACGTCGACAGGCCACCGCGCCATCGATTACGCTGCCTCGAAAGGCACGCCGATTCGCGCCACGGCCGACGGTATCGTCTCTTTTGCCGGCTGGGACGGCCCGTACGGCAACAAGGTTTCGATCCGTCACAACGGTACGTACACCACGAACTACGCGCACCAATCGAAGATTGCCGTGAAGCGGGGTCAAAAAGTCACGCAAGGCCAAGTCATCGGCTACGTCGGTTCGACCGGATTCTCAACCGGCCCGCACTTGCATTACGAGATGGTAAAGAACGGCACCAAAATCAACCCGATGAAAGAAACCTTCCCGGGCACCGATCCGATCAAGCCTGAAGAGAAGGCTGCTTTTGAGGAGGTTGTCGGGCGATGGTCTGAGCAGCTGCGATAACGGGAGAAAAATCAGCTGCCGGTTTCGGCAAGAAGCGCGTACCATTCTTTTTCCAGGCGCGTCAGCTCATCTTCAAGTTCTTTGAGGCGCGCGTACTTTTCCGGGGCGTACTCCGTCGGGTTTTCAAAATAGTAGGCGAGAATCTCGCTCTTTTCCCGGTCGAGAACCTTCATGCGCTCTTCGATTTTTTGCTGCCGCCGCCGCTTTTCTTTCAAGACCGTATGCGCGTGGCGGCGAGCTTCCACTTCGGCTGTCGTTGTGGGCTCTGTTTCGTTTTCCGCGCCGTGCACGTCTTCCTCCATCGCGGCGCCCAAGTCGGCGAGATACTCGTCGTAGGTGCCGGGATATTGCCGTACTTTGCCCTCGCGCGCCTCGAAGATGCGCGTGGCAAGAGCCTTGATAAACGACTGGCTGTGACTCACGAATACGATCGTGCCTGGGTAGGTTTGAAGCGCTTTGGCGAGCGATTCGGATGTTTCGGCGTCCAGGTGGTTTGTCGGTTCGTCGAGCAGTAGAACGTTGTGCGGGGAAAGCAGGAGCCCTGCCAAACACAAACGCGCCCGCTCTCCGCCGGAAAGCACGGATACGCGCTTTTCGAGGTCATCTTCGCGGAACAGAAAATCTCCGGCCATCTTGAGAAGGTCTTCCTGTCTCGTGGACGGCGGCGCGGAATGCGCGAGATGGTCCATGACCGTATCTTCGGGCTTGAGGGAAGCTTCGGTGTGCTGCGCGTAGTAGCCGATCTCCGCCTTGTGCCACCATTTGGCGATGCCGGCTACCGGCGGCAAGAATCCGGAAATCGTCTTGAGTAACGTGGACTTGCCCATGCCGTTTCCTCCCAAAATCGCCACGTGTTCTCCGCGCTGTAAGTCGAAGGCAATTTCCGAGGCCACGACCCGTCCGTCGTAACCGATCGAGAGATCTTGCACGTGGAGAGCCGGACCGTGCGTGACAAGAGGCGACGGAATCGCGATGCGCGCCGTCGGCAAAAGGCTTTCGACGTCGATATTGGCCATCTTCGAGAGTTTTTTGATGCGCGACTGCACCTGCTTCGCCTTGCTGGCCTTGAAGCGGAAACGGTCGACGAACTCTTGGATATGTTCGCGCTCCTTCTGGATCTTCTTGTTGGTGCGCAGCACGAAGGCGCGCGCTTCGGCCTTGTGCGCGAGATAGGCGTCGACGGGTTCCGACGATGCTGTCAGCTTTCCCCGTTCGATTTCCGCCGTGCGTTCGGCAACAGCGTTCAGAAATGCGCGATCGTGCGACGTGACAATGAATGCTCCGCGATACGTTTTCAAAAAACGTTCAAGAAGAAGAAGGGTCGGAAGATCGAGGTAGTTGACGGGCTCGTCGAGCACCAGCAAGTTCGGATCCATGAGCAGCATCGCCGTAAGCTTGAGGCGCATCTGGTACCCTCCGGAGAGTGTCGCGGCCGGAGCTTCCAGGTGGGCGCGATGCAAACCGAACTGCGCGCCCATTTTGGCGCAAGCCCACGTTTCTCGTCCCGTTTTTTTGACCAAATATTCAAAACCGGTCACGCCTTCCGTGATCGTTTCGTGCTGGGAAACCGCGCCGAGACGAAGCGAAGGGAACACGCGGACTTCGCCAGCATCCGCTTCTTCCTCGCCGAGCAGGATACGGATCAACGTCGACTTGCCGGCGCCATTGCGGCCGATCAAAGCGATTTTTTGCCCCTCCGCCACGGTCAAATCGACCCCGTCTAAAATAACGGAGCGGCCGTGGGTCTTTTTCAGGTCGGAGAGCTCGAGCAGAGTACGCATACGGACTAGCGTACGCAGTTTTTAAGCCAAAAGCAATAAAATCAATGACTGTTTCATTTGCAGCGAGACCTCGTCGGGCCCTGTCTGCTACTATGGCGATATATGCCACATTCTGCTATTGCCACCTTTGGAGCCGGCTGTTTTTGGGGTGTTGAGGAGACCTACCGTACGTTGGAGGGGGTAACGGAGACCGCCGTGGGCTACATGGGAGGCTTAAAATCGGACCCAACCTATGAGGACGTCTGCGGTGATGCCACGGGCCACGCTGAGGTCGTGCAGATCATGTATGACCCCTCGCGGATTGCCTATGAAAAGCTTTTGGATGTTTTTTGGCAAAATCACAATCCAACAACATTGAACCGTCAGGGTCCTGATGTGGGGACACAGTATCGTTCCGTCATTTTCTATCATGACGCCGAGCAGAAAGCGGCGGCGGAACGTTCAAAAGCGGAGTTGGAGGCTTCGGGCAAATGGTCAAAACCGATCGTGACGGAGATCGTTCCTGCCAAGGAGTTCTGGAGAGCCGAGGAATACCACCAAAAATACCTTCAAAAAAGAGGGCTTGGCTCCTGCCATGTGTGAAACGCCGGTGGCATGACCTCTGTCCACAGCTTTCCCTCTGGTAGAACGCTTTCAAAAAAATTAGACTAAGCGTGCTCTGTCGTGAGCGGCCCTGTTTATCCCCACCTGCTAGGTTCTGAACCACTACACGTAGTGGTATACTGAGACCGTGTTACACAATATGTAGTGTAATGCGGTCTCTGATGTTTTTTTCTCGATTTATGTCCACCTCCCGCATCCTCACGCCGAGAAAATTTTATCGGCCGTTCGAATACCCGCAGTACTTTGAATATTTCCAGAAGCAAAACCAGGCGCACTGGATGCCGACGGAGGTGCCGATGGAAGCCGATATCGCCGACTACAAATTCCGTCTTTCCGAAGAAGAGAAAAACCTCATCGTCCAAATCCTGCGTTTTTTCACCCAGGGCGATATCGAGGTCAATAACAACTACAACACCCGCCTGATTCCGGCGATTCCGAAACCGGAAATCAAGATGATGTTCTCGGCTTTCGCCGCCATGGAGAGCATCCACGTCTGGGCCTACTCGTATCTCAACGATTCGCTCGGTCTTCCGGAGCGCGAATACTCGGCGTTTCTCGAGTATGAGGCGATGCGCAACAAGTACCAGTTCCTCCAAAACTTCGACACGAACACCGTAGAAGACCTTGCTCTGAACCTCGCGGTGTTCGGTGCGTTCATGGAGGGTGTCAGCTTGTTCTCAAGCTTCGCGATTCTCATGAACTTCCCGCGCATGGGCAAGCTCAAGGGCGTAGGACAAATCGTGACTTGGAGCATCCGCGATGAGAGCCTGCACAGCCGCGGCGTCTGTCATCTCTTCAGAGACCTCGTCGCGGAAAACAAGCAGATTTGGACGGAAGCCTTCCAAGCCAAGCTCTACAAGGCTTGCGACGACATGATCAATCTCGAAGACAAATTTATTGATACGTGTTTTTCGATGGGCGACGTACCGGGACTCACGGCGGATCAGGTCAAGGCGTACATCCGTTACACCGCCGACAAGAAACTCCAAGAGATCGGCTTGGAAGCGAAATACCGCACCGCCAACCCCTTGCTTTGGCTCGATACGATGGTGAACGCCAAAGAACACACGAACTTTTTCGAAAATCGCGCGACGGAGTACGGCAAGGGCGCCATCCTCGAGGATTGGGCTTGAGCCGTCTCGCGTCGGACAGCGAACTCACGTTATTAACGAGCAAGCCTATGCCGCGCCACGCATCCGTCATCGACGCCCTGTCCAATAACGACCTCGTCGACGCCCGCGATATTCTTCTTGAAGAGGTTCTGGCTAAAACGCAGGGTCGCGGCAGTTGGGACTCTCCGCAGTACCGCGGCGATGCGGATGTGCAGCGGAAAATCGTGACGCGGCCCGACCGCAACGCGCTTCTGACCTACTTCGGACTTGAAAATCTTCGTGACCGCTACTTCCTGAAGGATGCGACCGGAAGGATCGTCGAAGATCCGCAGATGTTCTTTTCCCGCGTAGCCTGCGGCATGGCGCGCGGTGACGCCGAACATGCGCAGCGGCTCTATGACGCGATGTCGAAGAACTGGTTCATGCCGGCGACGCCCGTTTTGACCAACACATACACGAATCGCGGCTTGCCGATTTCGTGCTTCTTGAACACGGTTGAAGACTCCATTGAGGGTATTTATTCCGGGTACGCCGAGAACGCTTTCATTTCGAAGAACGGCGGCGGCATCGGCACGAGCTGGTCCGAGCTTCGAGGTCAGAACGCTCCGCTCTCCATGGGTGGTACCTCTTCCGGCGTCATTCCGTTCATCAAAGTGATGGACTCGTCGATCATCGCCGTTTCACAAGGCGGCGTCCGACGCGGCGCCGGCGCGGCCTATCTGCGCATCGACCACCCCGATATCGAAGAGTTTATCGATATTCGTAAGCCTGTCGGCGACATGAACCGCCGATGCCTGAATACGAATCATGGCATCGTCATTACGGACGAATTCATGAAGGCGGTCGAAGAAAAGCGCACGTACCAGCTGATCGATCCGAAGCGCAAAGTTGCCGTTAAGGAGCTTGATGCGACGGAGGTGTGGCGCAAGATTTTGAAGACGCGCGTTGAGACGGGCGAGCCGTACCTCCTGTTCATCGATACGGTGAATCGAGCCGTTCCCGCGCATCACGCCGAGAAGGGTCTATTCATCCAGCAGAGTAACCTCTGCTCGGAAATCACGCTGCCGACGACGCACGATCGTACGGCCGTTTGCTGCCTCTCCTCACTCAACCTCGAGCGCTTCGACGAGTGGGAAGCGGAGGCGGAGTCGCTGATCAACGATGCGGTCCGCGCGCTCGATAACGTGCTCGATAACTTCGTCGAGGTCGCGGATCCGAAGTATTACGCGAAGTCCATCAACTCGGTGCTGCACGAGCGTTCGATCGGCCTAGGTGTCATGGGCTACCACGGTTACCTGATGTCGAAGAATCTTCCGTTCGAGAGCATGGCCGCGCGCTCGATCAACAAGAAAATCTTCAGCTTGATCCATACGCATGCCAAAGCGGCGTCTCGGAAATTGAAGGAAGAGCGTGGAGCGCCGCTCGATGGCGGCGATCAGCGCAACAGTTACATTCTCTCGATCGCGCCGACGGCCTCGATCAGCTTCATTTGCGGAGAGGCCACGCCGTGCGTCGAGCCGATCACTGGCAACGCCTATCTCCAAAAAACGCTTTCGGGCAGCTTCCTGGTCAAAGGCCGGCATCTTGAAAAACTCTTCGAAAAGAAGGGGATCAACACGGTTGAAACCTGGAAGAAAGTGATCGCCGCCAAGGGCAGCGTTCAGCATATGGAAGAGCTGACCGACGAAGAGAAGGCTGTCTTCCGCACCGGTTACGAAATGAACATGCGCGAAATCGTGCAGCAAGCGGCCGACCGTCAGCCGTACCTGTGCCAGTCGCAGTCGATCAACCTCTTTTTCCCGACGCCGATCAGCGGCAAGTATCTCCATGACGCCCACTTCCTCGCGTGGAAGGCTGGCGCCAAGAGTCTCTATTATCTCCGTTCTGCCGCCCCGATCGAAGCCGACGCCATCGACGGCGCTCAGATGAAAGTCCAAGCGCGCGACTTCGCCAACGAAGAATGCGCGGTCTGCCAGTAAAGGAAAAGAAGGAAAAGCGCTCCGCACTCGCGGGGCGCTTTTGACTTCGGCTCTTTTCTGTAGGATAGTTTTTTCAGGAGGTTGTATGTCTGGACGAAAAAACTCGGACGACCGTGTCGGCTTCGTGCCGAATCGTGAGACGCATGGGGCGCTCTGGGCTCATATCGACAAGGTTGCGGCCGAGGTCGAACAGTGGCCCTATTGGAAGCGCGGTGGTTCCTTCGCCGAGGCTGAAGATCGAGCGAGAGCGGCGGCGACCGAGCAGGAACGGATCGAAAAGGAAGCCCTCCAAGCCTCTTTTCATGCGTTCGATCCCGTGATTTGATGTAACGTGCTCACGTGAATTGATCCCGTACTCAAAAGGAGGATGTCATGGCACGATCGACGTGCATGCATTGCGGACGAGAAACGTATCCCACAGCGGAACAGTGCGAAGCATGCTGGAAGTCCAGACGGATCACGGTTGATGCACGAGATTCTGTTCGGGTGATTTGCGCATGCGGCGCATGGAAGTATCCGGACGCCGATTGCTGCGAAGCATGCTGGAAGCGCGGAGCGGCGTATGACCGCACAGCATCCAGAGAAGTTTGCGGCTGTGGCAAGCCCAAGTACTCTGACGCGACGTCTTGCGACGCGTGCGCGCGTGAAGCACGAGTATATGATGGAAACGATCAGACGCTTTGTTCTTGCGGCAAAGGGAAGTTCCCTGATGCCGTTTGCTGCGAAGCATGCTGGTCGAAAGGCTCTGGATACGATGATCGATAACAAAAGCGCCCCGCAATCGCGGAGCGCTCTTTTTTACTTCTGGACCGTGAGCGATGCGGCTCCGCCACCGTCGCAGGTGATGTTGTAGGTGCCGGGCTTCCAGACCGCAGCGACCGCTGCGCCGTAGGCGCCGACCGAGTAGGACTGGCCCGCGACCGCGATTGTGTGCGATTTCGCGTCACGGTTGTCGAACAGGAAGTACTTACCAGCTTTCACGACCAGGCTGCCCGGGGTGCCGCGGCAGTTCGAGAACTGGAAACGATAGCCGTTCTCGATGTACGGCAACGCGGCCTTCGGATACGTCTTGCCGGCTGCGGGAGCTGTCGCTTCCGTTTCGCCGCCGATCACGACGTCGGCAGCCGGAGATGTCTCGGCTGGTTTTGCCGGTTCTTCCGACTTCGGCGCGCTCACATTGCGGGCGGCCAAGCCGTAGACCACGACACCGATCAGCACGCCCAAGAGGACGTATGGGACGTACTTCTGCATTTCTGCGCTCTTCATACGCTAAGCAAATAAATATAACGATAGGTTCACTATAGCATGAATTGCGGCTGCATCGGAAAAAAGATACAGTTGTAGCCTTATGCGGCGAGCGATTGATCTTCCTTTTCATGCCGAAGTGCGCGCCCATGCCCGCGCGCGAAGTTTGCGCATTCGCGTCCACCCCGGCGGGCGCGTCTCGGTAACGGTGCCAAAGCGCTGTTCGTATGCGCTTGTTGCCGGATTTCTCGAGCAGCATCGTGCGTGGATTGAGCGGACGCAGGCATCTCTCGTGCATGTGCCGGCACCAAAATCCAAAAAAGAAGCCCGCGCCGACTACGAACGCTACAAGGAGGCTGCCCGCCGCAGAGCCTATACGCTGATCGCGCGGCTGGCTCCTGCCTATGCCGTGACGGTCCGCTCCGTTTCGATCCGCGATCAAAAAAGCCGATGGGGCAGCTGTTCGCGTAACGGCACCCTCTCTTTCAATTATCGCATCGCCCTCATGCCGGAGGCGCTCGCGGAATATGTCGTGGCGCACGAGCTCGCGCACCTGATCGAATTCAACCACTCGCCGCGTTTTTGGGCGCAGGTAGCCAAGACGGTGCCGCAGTATCGCACGGCGCGGAAAGCGCTTCGTGTGATGCATCCGACGTTCAGGTAAGCGAATAAAAAAGCTCCGGTTTCCCCGGAGCGCCGCTCTCAGTTCTCGATATCGTCTTCGTTTGGGTGCAGATCGCTGGCCCTGCGGGCGTCTTCGATGATGTCCAGGCGTTGCGAAAGTGGGATCAGGCGTCTTCGAGCGATTTCAGCCTTGATCTTTCCGATCAACCTCTTGCGTTCGGAAAGATCGTTGACTTTCGCGGCATCGAGCGCAGCGTAAATGTGGCCGTCAGGAGACCTTTTGAGATCAACCGTCTTCTCAAAACGCAAAGCCGCCGCGGCCAATCGAGCGACACGTTCGGCTTCCGGTTGTACGGGCATTTCGAAACGCTCCATGCCGAAAGGTTACCATACCGCCGTTCGGCCGTATATCTATGGTAGAATGCTTCTAGAATTCTTTTTTCCTTTATGCGAACCATCATCGCGCACTTTAAAGAACGACCGAAAACCGCGGCGTTGCTTCTGGTGATCGCGCTACTCGTGGCTGTAGGCGTCTGGGTTCGGCAAAACCAGTACGCGCGCGTCGGTATGCCTGTCCTCATGGGATTTGGCCAGCAAGAGTCTACCGACGTGTATGGAATGATGGGGGATGGCATCGATGGAAAAGCCGTCGCACCGGCGATGGTGGGTGCGCCTGTGGAGTATTACAATAACCGCATGATGCCGCCGTATTACGAAACGGCTGGGCAGACAGCGGCCGATGTCGTACAAAAAATCATCAAAACCGGTTCTTTGGACATGCTTGTCCGCGATGTTTCGGCGGCAGCGACCGAGATCGGCACGATTGCCGCCGATCGTGGCGGATACCTCCAGTCTTCGTCGATCAGCGAAGGCAGCGACGGCACCTATCGAGGCAATGTCGTTGTGCGCGTGCCGGTAGAAAAATTTGAAGCGACCATGACGGCTCTGCGCGATCTCGCGACGCTCGTACGCAACGAGTCGTCAAACGGTCAGGACGTGACGGAACAATATACCGATCTTGAAGCTCAGCTTCGCAACGCCAAGGCGCAGGAGGAAACCTATCTTGAGGTGCTCAAGCAAGCGAAGAGCGTCGAGGACGTCTTGAAGGTTCAGGAACGCCTCGGCGCCATCCGTGCGCAGATTGAATCGCTCCAGGGACGTATCCAGTACCTCGCGAACACGACTTCGCTTTCGACCATTTCCGTCAATCTGTCCGAAGAGACGGCTGTGCGGGCGCCGACCAAGGAGTTCCGGCCGATCGCGATCGTAAAAGAGGCGTTTCAGACTTTGATCGTCGTCGTACAGGATGTGATCGCCGGATTGATCTGGTTCGTCATCGTGTGGGGAGGCATCTTGCTCCCGACCGGACTCGTTATCTGGCTTGCAGTCCGCGCCTGGAAGCGCCGCGTTCAGAGGTAAGAAAAAGGCTCGCCCGCAACGGCGAGCCTTTTCATAAGAAGGATTTCCTGCTATGCTCCTCCCACTATGACCACGCTGACTCTCAAACCAGGCAAGGAAGCCAACGTCGGATTTCTCCATCCGTGGATTTTTTCCGGCGCGCTCGAAGATCTTGAAGCGAAACACGGATCGTTCGTGCGCGTGGCCGATAAAAACGGGAAGATTTTGGCGACCGGATCGTTCTCCGCACGGTCTTCGATCGCGGTGCGCTGCTTCGAATTCGGCGAAGCTGCGATTGATCGCGCTTGGCTTGAAAAGAAAATCGAAGAGGCGTCCGAACGGCGTGCTTTGATGGGCTATGGCCCGAAGACGGATACCAGCGGGTACCGCGTCGTTTTCGGAGAAGCGGACGGCATTCCTGGTCTCGTCGTCGATCGCTACGCCGACACGGTCGTCTTTCAAATCTCGACGGCCGGCATGGACGCCATGCGCGAAGATGTGATTGAGGCGATCACTGCCGTCTTGCGGCCGAGTTGCCTTATCGAACGCAGCGATATGGCTGTGCGCGCCGAGGAAGGTTTGGAAGACGTGGTCAAGATCCACAAAGGCGCAGCCGATGATCTCGTGAAGTTTGAAGAGCATGGAATTCAGTTCTTGGCTGATCCGATCAAGGGTCAGAAGACAGGTTTCTTTCTGGATCAAAAAGACGCGCGCTCCGCGTTGTCACGCTTGGCAAAAGGGAAAAACGTTCTGAATCTCTTTTCCTATTCCGGCGCGGCGAGCGTGGCGATGATGAACGGCGGCGCTAAGTCGGTACATAACATCGACGCTTCCGAAGAAGCGCTCGCACTGTGTCAGCAGCATGCGGAACTTCATGAATTTTCCGCGAAGAAGTTCACGGTCGAGCAGGCCGATATTTTCCAGTGGCTCGGAGCGGGACAGGAAAAGAAATATGACGTGGTCGTGATGGACCCGCCGGCGCTCATCAAGACGATGAAAGACGCCGAAGAAGGACGAAAGGCCTACCACTTCCTGAACCGTGCGGCCATGCGCCTCGTGGAGGATGGTGGTATCTTCGCGACCTCGAGCTGCTCGCACTTCCTCTCGGAAGACGATTTGGCGTTTACGCTCCGTCGCGCATCAGTCCAAGCCGGGCTTCGACTCGATCTGCTTCAGGTCGTGCGACAGAGCCCTGATCACCCGCAATCCGTTTACTTCCCGGAATCGCTCTACTTGAAAACGATGATCTTCCACGTCAGTCATTAAGAAAAGCGCTGCTTAGGAGAGCAGCGCGTCGATCTTGGCAGCGAGAATGAAGTCGTTCTTTGAAAGGCCGCGGATGGCATGAGTCGTGATTTCAAGCGTCAGCTTGTTCCACGACCAGTGGACATCCGGGTGATGATCTTCAAGATCAGCCACCGCACTCACACGATTGACGAACGCCAACACTTCCCTGAAGTTCTTGAAGATGAAAGAGCGATGGATCATTCTTCCGTCGTCCGAGAGCATCCAGTTTGGCGTTTGCGTCATGAGGCCTTCGGCCTCTTCTCGTGTCAGTGATGGTGTGTCACCACGACAGACGGCGCAGGTTTGTCCGATCAGCGGCGTGCTTTCCATAGGACTCGTTCCTCCTAGGCGGGAGGGTACACGTTTCTCAACATTCTTACAAGATAAGGTATGTCCACATTGAAAATTGGTGCCAGAGCCCCAGAGTTCCGTTTACTGGACCAGTCCTGCAAGGAACATGGTCTTAAAGATTATAATGGGCAATGGGTACTGCTTTATTTTTATCCGAAGGATGATACTCCCGGATGCACCGTCGAAGCTTGTACGCTTCGCGACAATTTTTCGAAATTTAAGAAGCTGAAGGCCGTCGTGCTTGGCGTAAGCGTCGATCCGGTCAAGAAACACGCGAAATTCGCTGAAAAATACGAGCTGCCCTTCACGCTCCTTGCCGACGAAAAGAAAGAGGTCGTCGAAGCCTACGGCGTCTGGGGCAAGAAAAAGTTCATGGGCCGTGAATACATGGGCACGAAGCGCTGGTCGTTTCTGATCGATCCGGAAGGAAAAATCGCCAAAATCTATGAAGACGTCAAGCCCGCGAATCATGCCGAAGAAGTCCTTGCCGACCTCAAGGCGCTCGCCGCGTAAAAACGCTTCGCGTTCACGCGGTTTGGAGCCCGCAACACCGTTCGCACGACGCGTGTACGAGATCGTTTCGAAGATACCGCGCGGCGAAACGCGCACCTACGGCGAGGTCGCCAAAGCAGCCGGACGCCCAGGCGCCGCCAGAGCTGTCGGCACCATCATGAGCAAAAACCGTGACACGAAACGCGTACCATGCCATCGCGTCATTCGAGCGGACGGTACGGTCGGTGAGTACGCGTTCGGGGGTTCGAAAGCGAAACTCGCTTTATTGAAGCGCGAGGGTGCCTTGAAAGATGGATCGAAAAAAAAGAAGGCGTAAAGCCTTCTTTTTCGTCTCTTACGCTTTTCCGAGCGTCTTCTCACCCGGAGTCCATTCGACCGGGCAGAGTTCGCCGGTCTGGAGCGCCTGGAGGGCGCGGAGCGTTTCCTTGACCGAGCGTCCGACGCCGTTGTCATGGACGAGCGCGTAGCGCACTTTGCCTTCAGGATCGATGATGAAGGTGCCGCGCAGGGCGATGCCTTCTTCTTCGATCAGGACGCCGTAGTCGGCAGAGACTTTCATGGTCTTATCGGCGAGGAGCGGGTATTTGAGAGGGCCGAGTTCCTTGAGCCACGCTTTGTGCGAATGGACCGAGTCGGTCGAGACGCCCAGGACCCGGGCGTTCAGCTTTTCGAATTCATCATCCGCTTTGGAGAAGCCCGTGATTTCCGTCGGGCAGATGAAGGTGAAGTCGAGAGGATAGAAGAAGAGGACGACCCACTTGCCGCGGTAGTCGGACAAAGCGTGGTATTCGAACGTCTCATGCGAGACGCCTTCAAGCTTGAAATCCGGCGCTTGTTTGCCGATCAATGTTTGCATACGTTTCTTTGTAGGAATGAAGAGCCTCGCCGTGAAGGCGAGGCTTTATCATAGCTTTAGGCTTTCTGCAGGTCAAACTTCTCGATTTGAGCGTTCGGAACGCTCCAATCGATGTTTTGCATGAACGATTCCAGGTATTTCTTGCGTCCCGTGGCGTAGTCA
>JBPOIQ010000057.1:0-12499 GCA_052034355.1 Minisyncoccota bacterium | reverse complement strand
AGAGCATCAAGACATTCTTTTCGGCAGCGGATACGTCATGACGCCGCTCAAGGAATTGTCGCAGACCGGACAATACGCCTACGAGGAAAAAGTCATCGTCAAAGGCTCGAAGGGCCAGGCGGAGGCGCGCGTGCTTGGTCCGTGCCGCAAGCAGTCGCAGGTGGAGCTGGCATTTTCCGACGGTTTCAAACTCGGCATTGAGACGCCCGTGCGCGTTTCCGGTGATTTGGCGGGTTCCGGAAAATGCGAACTGATCGGGCCAAAGGGTTCGGTCGAGCTGGACGAAGGCGTCATCAACGATGCGCGGCATCTTCATATTTCCGACAAAGAAGCGGAAGCGATCGGCTTGCAGAACGGCGACGTGCTTTCCGTTCGTATCCCCGGCGCCACGCCGATCACGGTGCATAACGTCGCTGTACGGGTACACACGAGTTTTCGGATGAATATTCATCTCGATACCGACGAGGCGAACGCAGCCTCTCTTTCAGAGCAGGGTGCCACAGGGCAGATCGTTGAAGTCTGGCCGAAAGCGGCTTGAGGCGTGTAGAGTATGCCCATGATTCTCGTCATCAATTGCGGGTCGTCCTCGCTCAAATACAAGTTGCTGGATCGGAAGTTCAAATCCTTGGCCTCCGGACTGATCGAACGCGTGAGCGGTGATTACGCCGGCGCGCTTTCGAAAGCTTTCGCGGACCTCAAGGAGAAGGGTATTGACCCCGGCAGCATCGCCGTCGTTGGACATCGCGTCGTTCACGGAGGTAGCGAATTCATTTCACCGACCGTCATTGACCGTTCCGTCATTTCGAAATTAAAAGCGCTCTATAAGCTCGCGCCGCTGCATAATCCTCCGAACGTGCTCGGGATCGAGGCGGTGATGGGAATGCTGCCCGGTGTGCCGAACGTCGCCGTTTTTGATACCGCGTTTTATTGCGACCTGCCGGACTACGCGTACATGTACGCCTTGCCGTATGCGCTGTACGAAAAGCACGGCGTGCGCAAATACGGCTTTCACGGGATTTCGCATGCGTACGTCGCTCGCGAGGCTGCAAAAAAAATGAAGAAGCCGCTCGCCAAGCTGAAACTGGTGACGTGTCATTTGGGCAGCGGGGCTTCGGTGACGGCTGTAAAGAACGGTAAGGCCGTCGATACGAGCATGGGATTTACGCCGCTCGAAGGATTGACGATGTCGACGCGCTGCGGCGATATCGATCCGGAAATTCCGCTCTGGCTGATCCGTGAGTTGAAGATGACGCCCGAGCAGGTTGAGGACATGATGAATAAAAAGAGCGGCATGCTCGGCATTGCCGGCTCGATGGATATGCGCGACGTGCTGGAGAAGGCCGCTCTGGGCGGCAAGCGCGCGAAACTCGCGCTCGAAATGTTTGTCTACGACGTCGTGCGCTATGTTGGCCAATACGCCGTCGTCATGGGCGGCTGCGACGCCGTCGTGTTTACTGCCGGAGTAGGGGAGCGGTCCGAAAAAATCCGTTCGATGATCATGAAATGGCTCAAGCCGTTCAAGTTCAAATCGTTGGTCGTACCGACAGACGAAGAGAGCGCGATCGCTCGTGAAGTGGCTGAAGCGCTCGCATAGCAAGATGTTCAAGTTGTTCACGCAGGAGTCAAAAACGATTGTCGGCGGCGCCTTTTTGATCGCCGTCAGTTCGATCCTCTCGAGAATCCTCGGTCTTTTTCGAGATCGCCTTTTGGTCTCGCGTTTCGGCGTAAGCGACGCGCTCGACGCCTACTACGCTTCATTTCAAATACCGAACTTCCTGTTTGCGCTCCTGATTCTTGGGACGCTGTCTGTCGCGTTCATTCCTGTCTTTACCGAATACGTCGCAAAGGACAGACGCGAGGATGCCTGGCACATGACCAACAGCATCTTGACGATCGTTGGCGTCGTCATGGGAGTTCTTTGTCTTGCGCTTTCGATCGGCGCGCACAAGCTGGTTCCCGTCATCGCGCCTGGTTTTGAAGGCGAGAAACTTGCGCTCACGATCGCGCTCACACGCGTCATGATGCTCTCGCCTTTCATCTTCGCGCTCTCGGCGGTGCTGACAAGCGTTCTGAATGCGCACAAGCGCTTCTTGGCGGCATCGCTGGCGCCGCTTCTCTATAACGCTTCGATTATTTTCGGCATCGTCGTGTTAGCCAAGCCCTTCGGCGTGCTTGGCGTGGCCTACGGCGCGATACTGGGGGCGGTACTGCATTTCCTAGTACAGCTTCCGGCGGTCATCGCGCTTGGTTGGCGTTCGCGTTTCGTCTTCGATGCGAAGCATGAAGGCGTACGCGAGGTCGGACGCCTCTTCCTCCCGCGCATCTTCGGCATCGATATCTCGCAGATCAGCCAGTTCATCGGCACGGCGATCGGCACGACCTTTGGTGTTGGAGCCCCAGCGCTTTTCAACCTGGCGATGAATATCGCCGCCGTTCCGGTCGGTGTCGTGGCGATTCCATTCGCGATGGCGGCGTTTCCCGCGCTTTCCGAAGCGGCAGCGCGGAATGATCGCGACGCTTTTCGTTCGACCTTTTCGATGACACTGCGGCAAATTCTTTTTTTCCTGGTGCCGCTTACGACGTTGGCATTCGTTCTGCGTTTTCAAATCGTCCGCGTGTTGATCGGGGCAAAAACACTGAGCTGGAACGATACGAGGTTGTCCGCCGCGGCTTTGGCCCTGGCTGTTTTGACGCTCGCGCTTCAGGGCTTGGCGCCGGTTCTCGCTCGCGCCTTCTATGCGCTGAAGAACACGTGGATCCCCGTCGTCATTTCCCTGGTTGCCATGCTCGCGAACGTTTTGGCGACGTTTGCGATCAAGGGATGGCTATCGACCGCATCAGGACGTTCGACGGTGTGGATCTGGTTGTCGCTCTATGGCGTCGATGACGTTCGTGTGCTGGCACTTACCCTGGCGTACTCCGTTGCGTCCATCGTTCAAGTCGCTCTTCTGTTCTACTTCCTTCGATTGAAATTCGGGAGACTCGGCGCGGCGAGTATTTTTCACGCGCTTTGGAAGTTCGCGGTCGGTGCCGTCGTAGCCGGCTGGATTGCTTCCAAAATAGTGCAATCGGGCATGCAGACAGTGGGTACGCGCGGTCTCGGATCGGTCTTTCTGGAAGCCGCCGCCGCTTCTTTAGCCGGTTTTGGAGCCTACGTGCTCCTGCTCCGCCTCTTGAGATCCGAAGAGCTTGCGTCGATGACGCGTATGTTGGAAAAACGTTTCACCCGCCTGAGAACGCATTCTTGACGAATACGCCTTATTGTGGTAGTTTTCGCCTGCCGTTTTGCGCTGTTTGCATCAAGCGGCAAACGCCTCATTGTTTATTGGAGGATACGATCATGAAAATCCCGTACGTCGCATTGGACGGAGTAAAGCGCGTGACGTTCCCGTCCCGCGCGGGACGGAGCGTTCAGTTTCTCATCCGAGATCCTGGAGATGTCGGCTGTTTGAGACCAGTCGTCAATGCGGCCTTGGCTGATACTCGGTCGGGGTGGGTGCCGGAAGTGTTTCTTGCCGGCTGGGCGGCGAGCAACCTCCGGCCTGAGGACTGGTGCGTCGTTCCCGTGGTCACCCCGTTCGAAGGCCAGTGGGAACACGTTCCTCGTCCAGCAGTGATCGTGACGAGCAGTTCGTGCTCGAATCAGGACATGCAGCTCGCGAGCCGTGCCCATTACGACGGTACCCCTCTTCTCTATGTCGAGGATAATTACGGGAGCGGACGACAGCTCCTGAGGGCGTTGCAAGATCGGTGCTTGCCGATGCCTGAACGCATCTGCTGCATCGACGCCGGTTCACTCGAAGACCTTGTCTCCGATCGCCCTGAATTCGAATGCCGCGTCCTTGCGACGAGTCAGCCTGTGTTCGAGGCGGTGCTGGAGGAGTCGGCGAATCTTCGCGACGAAGCGCGGCGCATGCTGGGGCTGGCGGAGGGGGATCGGCTCATGGTTTACATGGGCGCTCCTGACAACGGCTCGATCGTCGAGGCTTTCGCCGCGTCTCTTGCTGCGGAAGCGTGCGTGGGGCCACTGATTTGCACGGTGAGGCGGCATCCGCGCGACGTCTCGATCGGCACGAATGATGCGGCGATGTTCGGGCGCAATAACCTTGCGTATCAGGATACATCCGCGCATGCCACCGTTACTGTCGCCCGCGCCGCCGACCTCGTGTTGGCGATTGCGAGCACCGAGCTGACGGTTGCCGCGCTGCGACGGATCCCGGCGGCGCATCTGATCGACGCGCAGCACGGCGCCGTTCCCGCGCCCGGGCTGAAGCTGCCGTTGCCGCACACGCGTGCGGGCGCCGTGCCGATTTGTCAGTCGGTCGAAGAAGCCGCGCGACTCACCCGACGACTCTTTGATCCCCATGATGAAACCGAGGAGCAATGGGTGCGGAGCTGGCGACGAAATCTGGATCTCTTTCGAAAGAGCCATCCTCGGAATGCTGCCGCCGGCATCATCTCGCTTCTGGATCAGATGATCTGAGACACTGCCCCGCCGCCTTGAAACGGTCGGGGTTTTTTGATAGCGTTGACCCATCATGCAACCCGAAATCCGCAACTTCTGCATTATCGCCCATATCGACCATGGGAAATCCACCCTGGCCGACCGTTTTTTGGAATTCACGGGCACGGTGACAAAGCGTGAAATGAAGGCGCAGCTGCTCGATACGATGGACTTGGAACGCGAGCGCGGCATTACGATCAAGCTCCAGCCGGTCCGCATGGACTACGCGCAGGGCGGCAAGGACTACATTTTGAACTTGATCGACACGCCTGGACACGTCGACTTCACGTACGAGGTCTCGCGTTCGCTCGCGGCCGTCGAAGGCGCGATTCTTTTGGTTGACGCGACACAGGGTGTCCAGGCGCAGACGATCGGCAACCTCTACCTGGCGATCGAGCAGGGTCTCGAGATCATCCCGGTCGTGAACAAGATCGACATGCCGGCTGCCGATATCGAAAAAACGTCGCAAGAGTTGATTCAGCTGCTCGGCTGCAAGAAGGAAGAAATCATTTTGGCCTCCGGAAAAACCGGACAAGGCATTCAAGAGATCGTTGATGCTGTGATCGCCCGTATCCCGGCGCCGAAGATCGAGAGCGAGAAGCCGTTGCGCGCGCTCATCTTTGATTCCGTGTTCGACGAATACAAGGGGGTGGTCGCGTTCGTGCGTATCGTCGAAGGTTCCGTGAAGCGCGGCGTACAGGCGCAGCTCATGGCGACCTTGGCGCAAAACGAAGTGCTCGAAGTCGGCTGGTTCCGTCCGAAATTCGTGGCGGCGGATTCGCTCTCCGCTGGCGAGATCGGATATATCGTGACCGGCCACAAGGATATCTCCGCCGTCCGCGTCGGCGACACGATCACGGTTTCCGATTGGAAAGCCCGTGGCGTCGAGCAGTTGCCGGGTTATAAGGAAGTGAAGCCGATGGTCTTCGCCGGCATCTTCCCGAAGGAAGGCGACGAATTCCAGCGCTTGCGCGAAGGACTCCTCAAACTGAAACTCTCCGACGCCTCGCTCGCCTTCGAGCCGGAACAATCTTCCGCGCTCGGCTTTGGCTTCCGCTGCGGCTTGCTCGGCCTCCTGCACCTGGAAATTCTCCAGGAGCGCCTTTCTCGTGAATACAACATTGATTTGATCGTCACGGTGCCGAGCGTTGCCTATGAAGTCGATCTGAAGAGCGGACAGCGCATCACGATCAAATCGCCTTCGGAATTGCCGGACATGAGCGGTGTCGCCGGTCTCCGTGAACCGTGGGTCAAAGTCGACATCGTCACGCCGAAGCAATACATCGGCGGCGTCATGGGTATGGTCGTCGACAAGCGCGGCATCTACCAAACGATGGAATATCTGACAGGCACCGAGACGACGTCTGTCGACGACGTCGTCGGTTCGCGCGTCATCATGCACTTCCAGGCGCCGCTCTCGGCGATCCTGGTCGACTTTTACGATAAACTGAAGAGCGTCTCTTCGGGCTATGCCTCGCTCAATTACGAATTCATCGAGTACCGCCCGGCCGACGTCGTGAAGATGACGATTCTCGTCGCCGAGCAGCCGGTTGAAGCGCTTTCGATGATGGTCTACGAAGACGAAGCGACACGCATCGGCCGCCGCGTCTGCGAAATCTTGAAAGAGGAAATCGACCAGACGCAGTTCGAAATTAAAATCCAAGCCGCGATCGGCGGCACGATCGTCGCTTCCGAACGCATCAAGCCGTTCCGCAAGGATGTCACCGGCTACCTCTACGGCGGCGATGTCACGCGCAAGAAGAAATTGCTCGAGAAGCAAAAGAAGGGCAAGAAGAAGATGATGGGCCTCGCTTCCGGCGGCGTCGATATTCCGCCAGAAGCGTTCATTGCTGTCTTGAAGCGACGTGACGAAGCGAAATAGCTATGCGCAAGAAGAAACTGATGAAAATCGCTTGGACCGTGTTGAGCGCTTTTGTGGTGCTTTCCATGGTCGTTTCTTGGTCGCTTCGCGGTTATTAACACCCTCGCGCTTGCGGCCAAGCCTTTTCTCCCTGTAGATGGAAGGCATGAGCAAGCGCTGGAAGATGATGGAAGCAGTACCAGCCGAGGCGTTCGAGGCATTTCCCGAACAGCCTCGGCTTTTGGCGTCGCTTCTGTGGCGCCGAGGCTTGCGGACAGCTGAAGAGGTCGAACGCTTTTTGCGTCCGTCCTGGGAACGCGACGTGCACGATCCCTTCCTTTTTAACGATATGCAGAGAGCGGTCGACCGTATCATGACGGCGGTCAGGAACCGCGAAAAAATCGTCGTGCACGGCGACTACGATGCCGACGGCGTGTCGGGATCGGTGATTTTGCATGCCACGCTCCAAGCGCTGGGTGCCGACGTTTCCGTCTATCTGCCACATCGCGAAAAAGACGGTTACGGCATGAATGCGCCGGCGATCGAGAAGATGGGCTCGGACGGCGTGAAGATGATCATTACCTGCGACTGTGGCATCTCAAGCGGAAAAGAAATCGCCCTCGCGAATACCTTCGGCATCGATACGATCATCACCGATCACCACACGCTGCCGCCGGAACTGCCGCCGGCGTATGCGATTCTCCATCCGCTGCGCGAGGGCGAAAACTATCCGTTCCGGTATCTTACCGGCGGCGGCGTCGCCTTCAAGCTTTGCCAGGCGCTTTGGAAAGAGGGGAACCTGCCTGTCGGCCACGAGAAATGGCTACTCGACATGGTTTCGATCTCGACCGTCGCCGACATGGGAAAACTGGTCGGCGAAAATCGCGCGCTCGTGCACTATGGCCTGCGCGTCCTTAACAAGACGAAACGCCTCGGTTTGAAAACCCTGATCGACGGCGTGCGGCGCGGAGACGAAGCGCTCGACGCGCAGTCGATCGGCTTTCGCATTGCCCCTCGAATCAACGCCGCCGGGCGCATGGAACATGCGGATGCGGCCTTTGCGCTGCTCACGGCAGTAACGGAAAGCGACGCCGCGCTCCGGGCAGAGGTGCTGCACGCACACAACAAAGACCGTCAGGGCGCAACGGAGAAAATCGTCATCGAGGCGCGTGAACTGGCCGATCATCAATCGAACCGTTCCGCGATCGTCGTTGCGGGCGAGGGTTGGCCGGCCGCCTTGTGCGGCCTGGTCGCTTCACGTCTGGTGGACGACCATTATCGCCCCGTGATCGCCGTCGGCAGAGATGAAAGCGGAAAGTATGTCGGCAGCGGCCGCAGCATCCCGGGCTTCGACGTGACGGGTGCTCTACGTGCCTGCGCCGCGCACATCACGAAGTTCGGCGGGCATCCGGCGGCTTGCGGTCTTACTATCATGGGCGAAGAAAATTTCGAAGCTTTCAAGGATGCTTTCGTCGCGCATGCCGATCAACAATTGAAAGACACCGATCTCACTCCATCCGTCGAGATTGAAGAAGAAGCGGCTGTTCACGAGATCACGCTCGGTCTCGTCGAGCAGATCCGAGAGCTGGAGCCGTACGGCGAGGGCAATCCGAGGCCACGGTTCTTGCTTCGAGGCGCCCGTATCGCTTCCACCCGATTAGTCGGCGCCGACGGGCGGCATTTGCAGATGACGGTCGCTTCGGAAAACGGCGGGCGCTTGAAGCTGATCGGTTTCGGTTTCGGTGAGCGGATCGACGCCTGCGCACCGGGACGCGCGGTCGAAGTTGTCGTAGAGCTCGATCTCAACGAGTGGAACGGCCGCGTCGAGCCGCAAGGAAGAATTATCGATTTGAAGACGGAATCCTGATAGACTGTCGCCATGTCCAAATACCCGCATCTCATTTCCTACACCGACGGCGGCTCGCGCGGGAATCCCGGGCCGGCGGCTTTTGGGTACGTGTTGAAAACTCCGGACGGCGAAACGATCGCCGGTCATGGAGAATACATTGGCATCACGACCAACAACCAAGCCGAATACAAAGCGATTCTGGCTGCGATCCGCAAAGCGCGCGAACTCGGCGCCGAGACGCTCGAAATGCGCATGGATTCCGAACTCGCCATGAAACAACTGACGGGGGAGTATCGCGTCAAAGACGCCGGACTCGCCGGTATTTACGTGCTGATTCACAACGAAAAGATTGCTTTCAAAAAAGTCACGTTCACGCACGTGCGACGCGAATATAACAAGGAAGCCGACGCGCTCGTGAACCAAGCGCTCGATCGGCATCAGAAAAAGTAAAAACCCCGACATGTGTCGGGGTTTCGCGTCTCAGGCCTTGCGAAGACCCAGTTCGGCGGCCAGACGTTCGGCCAGCTCGATCAGCGGGACGAAGCTGCTTCGGATGCCGTCGGCCCAGAAGGCCGGGTTCTCCGGATCAAGACCGAGCGGCGCCACGAGCTCCTTGGCGCTCTTGGTCCCTCCGGCGCGCAGGATCTCGAGATACATCGGTTCGAACTTCTCACCAAAGGTATCCTTGCGGCTGTAGATGCCGTCGACGAACAGCTTGGCGAAGGCATAGCTGTAGACGTAGAACGGATCATGGAAGTGGCCAATGTACGTCCACTGCAGCTCCATGTCGTTGTAGACGAACGTTTCGCCGTCAGGTCCGTAGAGCTGCGCGGTCACGTCGCGCCAGATGGCGTTCAGTTCTTCGACCGAGAGCTTGCGGCCACCGGCGGCGTGCAAACGTCGCTCAAACTCCGAAAAGGAGATCTGGCGGACGACGGTATTGATCATGTCGTCGATCGCGCTGATAACGAGCGCCATGAGCGACTTCTTGTCGCCCTTGGCCTCGAGATCGGCCTTGAGGTACTCGAAGGCCATGCGCTCGCCGAAGATCGAAGCGGTCTCAGCGTAGGCTCTCGGTGCCCTGAACATGAGTCTGCCCTGTGCCTGCGCGGCCAGGATACCGTGGGCGCCGTGCCCGCACTCATGTGCCAAGGTGGCGACGTCGCGCGCGGAACCCTGATAGTTCATGAAGACGAAGGTCTCAGGAACCTGGCCGGGCAGAAATAAGGAGCAGTTGTAGGCGCCACCGCGGCGGTTCGGCACGCCAGGCGCGTCAACGCGACCGTTCTGGAAGAGGCTCTCGACGATGTCGGCCAAGGTCGGGCTGAACTGCCGGAACGAATCCACAGTGATGCGCCGCGCCTCCTCGAAGGGGACGAGCGTGGTATCTTCGAAGCGCAGCTTGGCGTTCCGGTCGCTCCAGCGTAGCCGCTCGAGACCGAGGAGCTCGGCCTTGAGGCGGTAGTAGCGCTGAGTGAGCGGCGCGCCGACCTCGCGGACGGCAGTGTGGAGCGCCTCGACGGTGGCGTCGGGAATGTCGTTCGCGATGTTGGCTGCGGCCATCGGGTGGCCGTAGTGCCGTTCGCGATCTTCGACGGACTTGGCGCCGGCCGTCATGTAGAGCGCTTGCGCGCAGAACTCGGCCCAGACGCCCTTGAAGCCGTCGTTCATCGTTTTCAGGATCTGCGCGCGCAGATCGGTGTCACCGTCCTCGGTGAGGAGGTGGATCATGTCGGTCAGCGTGTGCTCCTGGCCGTCCCACGTGAAGCGAAGATAGCTCTCGAACTTGTCGTGGAACTCGGCCCAAGCGTTCGGACCATACGGGCTGCGCTTCGCGAGTGCCGACTCGATCGCCTCGTCGAAGACGTGCGGCTTGTCGCGACGGACACGCTCGATCCAGGGCAAGTGCTTGCGGACGGTATCATCCGTGGCGGCCTGGGCAGCGACGGCCTCGTCGGGAAGGTCGATGATCTCGAGCGTGAAGAACATCAGATTCTCGCCGATGATGCGGCTCAGCTCGTTCTGCACGGTCGCCTTCTTGCTCCCAACCTCGGCGTCCTGCGTGTCCGTGCTGGAACGCAGCAAGAGATAGATCAGCGGCTTGTCCGACAGGGTGTCGAGTGCGGCGTAGTCCACGATCGCTGCACCAAGCTTCGTCCCCAAGTTGCCCTTGTAGGCGGCGCGGAATGCGACGGCGGCTGCCTCGCAGGCCTTGAGGTCAGCGTCGATCTGCGGATCATCGACACCTTTGTAGAAGCAGTCCAGGTTCCAGCGGTAAGCTTCGGCTCCGGTCGAGTGCGCGTTGGTCGTCATGGTGGTGTCTCCTTCGGGAATACGAGGTTGAATAAAAGAACGTTACCCACAATCTGCCCTCCATAGGAGACCCTGTCAATTCTTGGTAGAATATAAAACATATGGGGATGTTCCGGCGTGTTGCCAGATTCACCACCTTCGTTTTCGGCGTTGGTCTCTTTTTCGTTGTGATGGCGCCGCGTGCGGTCGAGGCCGCTCCTCACAATGTGAGTGGCTGGGCCTGGTCGGGTACGACCGGCTGGATTTCCACCAACTGCAATTTCGATCCCACGCTTTGCATCGGTCCTGCTGGCGATTACGGTCTCGATATCGACTCCCTTGGGAACGTGACGGGTTGGGCCTGGTCGAGTTTGGCAGGCTGGATCTGTTTCGGATCTACCTGTAACGGTGCCGCTGGCGTTCCGGTTACGGGCACGCCTTCGAGTCCCGCTTCGGCCGCCGATCACTATTGCCCCGGATTCGTACCGTGTGCGCGCTACGACACGAACGATAATCAGCTGCACGGTTGGGCGTATGTCATCAGCCAAACGGACGGCACGAATTATCGCGGTTGGATTTCTTTGAACTGCACGGATGTCGGAACCAACACCGCATCGCCGCACTCTTGTCCCGGAGCCGATTATGCCGTGACGTTCGATGAAGCCGCAACGCAGGCAGCGGGAGAATTTTACGGCTACGCTTGGAACGGTAACGGCGACATGACGGGAAACGGCTGGCTGAAGTTCGGGTGTGCGCAGCCGCACGGTTCTTGCGTGGGCGCTGATGGCTCTTGGGGCGTCCAAAGCGGATGGGTCGACTCCGGTTGGACGAGCGTCGCTCCGATCGAAGGCATTTATTCGCCTTCAGTCTCCTCAAGCACGACGACACATTTGAGCGATATCCCGATCGCGTTCTCCCAGTTCTCGGCGCCGGCAGGATCAACCCTGCGCTGCGTCTTCCGCATGTCGGATAATACGTACCGCACCAAATCAACGACGATCACGACGCGTCGGGCGCGTATCGCGTACACCGACTCCTACACCGTTTCGGCGACGAACTCCGATGCGGTCGTGGACGCTTCCGGAAATCCGGTTTTGTGGTCGTTCAGTTCTCAGGCTCCGGATCCGCCGTTCGGCTGCGAGATCCAAGGCGTGCCTTCGGAACAGAAAGTGATTTCGAACCGCATCGCCGTACATCCGGAGTCGTGGACCTTCACGGGAGCTGCTGGAGCCAACAGCATTGACTCGGTACGCGCGAAGTATTGCTTGGACGGCAATGCGAATACCGACCCGGCGCGCGCCTACTTTTTGAACTCGGATCCGACGGGCGCGGTCGTGCAGTGCGATACCGAGGGAGACCTGGCGTACACGCTTTTGAAAGCGCGAGGCGTGCCGGTCGAAGTCCGCTGTTACGACAATATCGATAATGACGCGAACTTGCAGCGCGATTGCGCCGGCGGCACTCCCGCAACGGTCGCCGAACGTACCTGCCGCGGCATTACATATCTCTGTATTCCTCACCCTGCCGCTACGGCGCCGCAGCCTCCGCGTCCATGAAAACACGCGTACTCATTCTTATTGCCCTGTTGGTCGGAGTGGCGTTTTGGCGCGGCTCTCGGCCGGCGGAAGCCGTGATCGATCCGAGCTGCGCCGGTAACGTTTGTACTGGCTCCATTTTGGTTGGCGGCCAGACGATTTCATATTCTTGGACCCAGAACCACAGCAACACGGATTCAAGCTTGAAAGTGCGCTTCTGGAGCGGTCCGTACGCGGCGAGCCCGAACCCCGTGCGCTTCAAGATCACGGTTGATCAGGCATTCACTTCGAATACCTCTCTTAAGAATCCAGGCCCGACGACGTCGTTGCCGCCCGATCAAACCGTGAACATCGGCAATACGATCATCGAACGCTCGGCGACAGCCAGTACGGCTGGGACGCGATTCGATTTCGTTCAAGAGTTGCGATACGCCGCCCCCACGCCGGGTGTGATCTCG
>JBPOIQ010000067.1:0-2960 GCA_052034355.1 Minisyncoccota bacterium | reverse complement strand
GCAGCAAAGAACACGAACCCGCCGAGACGATCCGGAACGTGACCGTCGGCGGCCTGCCCATCGACGTGGAGATGTATGACGACGTCGACGACGAGCGGGGCGTGTGGGCTGGTCCGAACGACTACTTCCCCGACGATCCTCACCCTTCGCACAGTTCCCAGATCGCGGTCGGCCTGGGCAAGCTGCGGCGCCTCGGCAAGCGGCTGCGCGACCAGCACCTCGACGAGGAGGCTGACCACCAGACCTGCTTCGAAGCGAGACGCATGCGCCGCAAGTCCCGCAGCATCCGGAAGCCGCCCGAGCTCATGAACTGAGCACTACCTTCGCCGAACCCCTGGTTCGGCCTTTTTTATTGACAGTTTTGGCTTATTTTCATAAAGTGGCCCTGTTGTTTTATTCATATTTTCGGGACTCGGTTATGTCCAACGTTCTCATGTTCGCCTTGGCGACGGGCCTCGTAGCCGTCGGCTACGGCCTGTTCCTGGCCAAGTGGATCTTGAAGCGCCCCACCGGCGACGCCAAAATGCAGGCGATTGCCGAGGCGATTCAGGAAGGTGCGAAAGCCTATCTCGGTCGTCAGACCAAGAGCATGGCGTATGTCGCCGCCGCTCTTACGCTCGTCATTTGGTGGGGTCTCGGTTTGACCTCTGCCGCCGGCTTCCTTCTCGGTGCCGTCTTGTCCGCCGCTGCCGGTTACATCGGCATGATGATCTCGGTTAAAGCGAACGTGCGCACGACCGAAGCCGCCAAGAGCGGAATGGCTGCGGCGCTCGATATGGCCGTCAAAGGCGGAACTGTCACCGGTCTTCTCGTCGTTGGTCTGGCAATCATCGGCGTCGCCGGCTTCTATGCCGTCACGAAGGATGTCGCCGCCCTCGTCTCGCTCGGTTTCGGCGGTTCGCTCATCTCCGTCTTCGCCCGCTTGGGCGGCGGTATCTTCACGAAGGCCGCTGACGTCGGTGCCGACCTCGTCGGTAAAGTCGAAGCAGGCATTCCGGAAGATGATCCGCGCAACCCGGCCGTCATCGCCGACAACGTCGGCGACAACGTCGGCGACTGCGCAGGCATGGCCGCTGACCTCTTCGAGACCTACGCCGTCACGGCGATTGCCGCGATGTTGCTCGGTTCGCTCGTCTTCGGTGACGTCCCGGCCGCGGTTCTCTATCCGCTGGCTATCGGGGGCGTTTCGATCATCACGAGCATTATCGGCACGTTCTTCATCAAGCTTGGAGCCAAACAGAACATCATGGGCGCCTTGTACAAGGGTCTCATTGTGTCCGGCGTGCTTTCGGCCGCCGCGTTCTACCCGCTCACGAAGTGGATGTTCGCGGAAACGGACGTCGCTCCGATGCGCCTTTTCCTCTCGTCGCTCGTCGGCGTCGCCGTCACGGGCCTCATGATCTGGATCACCGAATACTACACCGGCACCCAGTTCAAGCCGGTGCAGGACATCGCCAAGGCTTCTGAAACCGGCCACGGCACGAACATCATCGCCGGCCTCGCTGTCTCGATGAAGTCGACCGCCTATCCGATTCTCGTCATCGCCGCGGGCATCTTGCTCTCGTACGGCTGGGCGGGCGTCTACGGCGTCGCCGTCGCTTCGATGGCCATGCTTTCCTTCGCTGGTATCGTCGTCACGATCGACGCGTTCGGTCCGATCACGGACAACGCGGGCGGTATCGCCGAAATGGCGGGTCTTCCGAAAGAAGTCCGCGACGTGACCGATCCGCTCGACGCGGTCGGCAACACCACCAAAGCCGTCACCAAGGGCTACGCGATCGCTTCCGCCGGACTCGCCGCCGTCGTGCTGTTCTCCTCGTTCCTCGAGGACTTCAAGCGCTTCTACGGATTCTCGACGGTTTCGTTCGACCTCGCTGACGTGCGCGTTTTGGTCGGCCTCCTGATCGGCGGCATGATCCCCTACCTCTTCGGTTCCATGGGCATGCAGGCCGTCGGCCGCGCAGCTGGCGCTGTCGTTGAAGAAGTGCGCCGCCAGTTCCGCGAAATCAAGGGCATTATGGACGGTTCCGGCAAGCCGGATTACGGCGCGGCCGTCGACATCGTCACGAAGTCCGCGCTCCGCGAGATGATCAAGCCGGCGCTTCTGCCCGTCTTGGTCCCGGTCGCGGTCGGTCTCATCCTCGGCCCGATGGCGCTCGGCGGTCTCTTGGTCGGCACGATCGTCACCGGCCTCTTCGTCGGTCTCTCCATGACGACCGGCGGCGCGGCTTGGGACAACGCCAAGAAATACATTGAAGCGGGCCACCACGGCGGCAAGGGCTCCTTCGCCCACCAGGCGGCGGTCACCGGCGACACCGTCGGCGATCCGTACAAGGACACGGCCGGCCCGGCGATCAACCCGATGATCAAGATCATCAACATCGTCGCCCTGCTCCTGATCCCCTTCCTCCTGAAATAGGAGTGGTTCTCGGCAAGCTCGAACCATAAGTAGTTACTCTCCGAGCGAGTGAAGCGAGTCGAGAAGCGAAGAACCCTGGCTCTTGCCGGGGTTTTTCAATATCATCATTTTTTTCCGAAAAATGTACTCTTTTATTAAATATGATCACTATGTGCTTGCTACTTGAATACATTAGTAAAATAGGTTCAATTATTTGACAATAATGTACATATACTGTATTATGCTAGGGTCAGCTGAATATATGCCGTTTGATCCGAAGAAACCCTACAATGAGCTTCCGGAACTGCCTCCGGCGGTTGAGTTGGAGACACCAAGAGTTTTGAAACAGGCAATAGAAGCCAGCCGGGCTCTATCGGCCTTAGTTAGCGATTGCAAACGGTTGCCTAACTCCGGCATTTTCTATAACCGCTTGTTTTTGAGCGAAGCAAAAGATAGTTCTGAGATTGAGAATATCGTCACGACGAATGACGAACTGTACAAGGCGGCGGTTTCCGATCAATCATCCGAAAACCATAACGCAAAGGAAGTACTCCACTATGTT
>JBPOIQ010000088.1:0-4328 GCA_052034355.1 Minisyncoccota bacterium | reverse complement strand
CATCTACTTCGCGAACTTCATCATCACGAAGGTCGACATGGAGGGCAAACTCCAGACGATCGAAGCGCTCAAGCAGGAGTACAAGGGCAAGCGCAAAATGCTCGAGAACGAAGCTGAACGCCAGATGGAACAGCTCCGCGCCAAAGACGCTTCCGAAAAGGAATTGAAGAAGGCGCTCGAGATGAACGAAGCCAAGATCGCGGCGTTGGAAGAGGACTACAACGACACCATGCGCGAGCTCAAGGAGCTTGAACCGATGCGCATCGTTTCCGAGCACGTCTACCAGACGTGGTCCCTCAAGTTCGGCCACCTCTTCGAAGCCGGTATCGGTGCGGAAGCCGTTCACGACCTCCTCAAGGCCGTCGATCTCAAGAAAACGATCAAGCAGCTCGAAGCCGAGCTGGTCGACGCTTTTGGCGCGAAGAAGGACAAGCTCGTTCGCCGCGTCAAACTGCTTCGCAACCTCGATCGCAACGATATCCGCCCCGAGTGGATGATCATGACCGCTATTCCGATCATCCCGCCGGACCTCCGCCCGATGGTTTCGCTCGACGGCGGCCGCTTCGCGACCTCCGATCTGAACGATCTCTATCGCCGCGTCATCAACCGCAACAACCGCCTGAAGCGCCTCCAGGAACTGAACGCTCCGGAAGTCATTTCGCGCAACGAAAAGCGCATGCTCCAGGAAGCGGTCGATGCACTCATCGACAACAGCGCTCGCCAGTCGAAGACGGTCATCGCCACGACCGGCCGCAAGCGCCAGCTCAAGTCGCTCGCCGACCAGCTCAAGGGTAAGCAGGGCCGTTTCCGCCAGAACTTGCTCGGTAAGCGCATCGACTACTCCGGCCGTTCGGTCATCGTCGTCGGTCCGCGCCTCAAGCTCTCTCAGTGCGGTCTGCCGAAGCGCATGGCACTTGAACTCTTCAAGCCGTTCGTCATCGCCCAGCTGATCAAGCTCGAGTTCTGCCACAACATCCGCTCGGCCAACCGCTTCATCGAATCCGGCCGCTCGGAAATTTGGGACATTCTCGAAGAGATCACCAAGAAGAGCTATGTGATGCTCAACCGCGCCCCGACCCTCCACCGCCTTTCGATCCAGGCCTTCCAGCCGACGCTGATCGAAGGTAAGGCGATCCAGCTGCATCCGATGGTCTGCCCGGCGTTCAACGCCGACTTCGACGGCGACCAAATGGCCGTCCACGTTCCGCTCACCGAAGAAGCCAAGCGTGAAGCGGGCGAGCTCATGCTCTCCTCCAAGAACTTGCTCAAACCGGCTACGGGCGCGCCGCCGGCCATGTTGAACAAGGACATCATCTGGGGCATCCACTACCTCTCGCGCTTCACCGATCGCGGCGACGGCGTCGTCAAATCGTTCGCCTCTCCGTCGGAAGTGCGCCTCGCGTACCAAACCGGCAACATCAAGCTCAACGAAAAGATCCTCTGCCGCATGGAGAAGGGCGAAAAGCCGGTCGAAACGTCGCAGGGCCGCATCTTGCTCAACAGCGTCTTGCCGGAAGGCTTGCCGCGCATCTCCGAAGCGCTTGATACCAAGAAGTCTGCGGACCTCGTCCGCCTGTGCCTCGAGTTCCACGGCGCCGAACGCGCTGCGGCTCTCCTCGACGACTTCAAGGAACTCGGTTTCCACTACGCTTCCCGTTCCGGTTTCTCGTGGGGTATGGACGACTTGCCGACGATCAAAGGCAAGCCGGAGCTCCTGGCCGAAGGCGAAAAGCGCGTTGAAGAAGTTGAAGAGCAGTTCTCCGAAGGCTTGCTGACCACGCATGAACGCTACCTCCAGATCATCAAAGTCTGGACGGAGATCAAGGATCGCATCACTAAGCTCGCCAAGGAACAGCTTCCGCGCGAAGGCTCGGTCGCGTCCATGATTGAGTCCGGCGCTCGCGGTTCCTGGTCCCAGCTGACCCAGATGGTCGGCGTGAAGGGTCTCGTGGTCAACCCGCGCGGCGACATTATCGAACTCCCGATCAAGAAGGGCTTCAAGGAAGGCTTCGACGTCCTCGAATTCTTTATCTCGACGCACGGTGCGCGTAAAGGTCTTACCGACACCGCGCTTCGTACCGCCAACGCCGGTTACCTGACGCGCCGTCTCGTCGACGTCGCCCAGGACGTGGTCATCCATAGCGAAGACTGCGGCACCGAAGTGGGCATGGAGATCACCGCCGCGGAATCGAAGGAGATGGGCGAAACCGTCGCTGCCCGCACGGTCGGCCGCACGGCGCTCCTGACCGTCAAACATCCGGAAACGGGCAAGGTCATCGTCAAAGCGGGCGACATCGTCACGGAAGCCAACGCCCGTGAAATGGTGAAACTCGAGATCCCGTCCGTACATGTTCGCTCCGTGCTCACTTGCAAGGAGCGCAAGGGCGTCTGCCAGAAGTGCTACGGTTACGACCTCGGCTACAACAAACTCGTCCGTATGGGCACCGCCGTCGGTATCATCGCCGCGCAGTCCATCGGCGAACCGGTCACGCAGCTCACCATGCGTACGTTCCACACGGGTGGTGTCGCCGGTACCGACATTACCCAGGGTCTCCCGCGCGTCGAAGAACTCTTCGAAGCGCGCCCGCCGAAGCGTAAGGCCTTCATGGCCGACGTCGCCGGCGTCGCCAAGATCCAGGAAGTCGAACGCCGCATCATCGAGACCGCTTCTGGTGAACGCATCGTCGACGCGCTCTCTGGCTCAAAGGTCGTGCGCATCAGCCACACCGAAGAAGCCGAGGTGAAGTTCAAGGCCTTGAAGGGCGACGAAATCGCCGTCAAAGACGGAGAGAAAGTCTCCCAGGGCCAGTCGCTCATCAACCGCCAGGACGGTACCAAGGAATGGGCTCCTTTCGGGGGAGTGGTCAAAGTCGCCAAGACGGTGATCACGCTCGTCGGAGAAGCCAACAAGGATACCGAATACGTCATCCCGCCGGGCTACGTGCTCTACGTGAAGGACGGGCAGCAGGTTGAACCGGGCGACCAGCTCACCGAAGGCGATCTCGACCTTCAGGAGCTCTACAAGTACAAGGGTCGCGAAGCGGTCCAGACGTACCTCACCCACGAGACGCAAAAGATTTACTCGTCGCAGGGTCAAAAGCTCAACGACAAGCACATCGAAGTGATCATCAAGCAGATGTTCTCTCGCGTCTACGTGAAGGAAGCCGGCGACACCGAGCTCCTTCCGGGCGAGACCGTCGAACGCGCCGTGTTCGAAGAAGAGAACGCTCGTGCCAAGGCCTTGAAGAAAACGCCGGCCGAAGCCGACGAACTCTTCCTCGGCATCACGAAGGTCTCTCTCTCGACGGAGAGCTTCCTCTCGGCCGCTTCCTTCCAGGAAACCGCCAAGGTACTCATCAACGCCGCCGTGTCCGGCAAGCTTGATCGCCTCGAAGGCCTCAAGGAGAACGTCATCATCGGCCGCCTCATTCCGGCAGGTACGGGCTTCCACAAGCCCGGCGAAGCCGCAATCTCGGTTGACCAGATCATCTCTCCCAGCCTCGACGCGCGCTCGTAACAAGGAAGAAAAAACCCCGCATGCGCGGGGTTTTTTCGTTGACAAACGCGCCTATGTGCGAGAATATGCGCCCACGTTCATTGAGGAGGATCATATGCAAGGGTCAAAAACCCGCACCCGAACGGCGCGACAGGGTGCCTGTTCGCATCCGTCGGTGACCGAATGGCACTGCAGTTGGGAGACGTTCCCGGCGCGCTGGATGGTTCTGCGATGGACGCGCGGCGCGCGCTTCTGTAGCGCCTGCGGTGCACTCGAGGATCGGATGACGTTCGTTCACGAGAAGCTTGCACCGCGCCTGACGTTCAGGAGGATCGTTGATCCTCAAGCGCTGCAACGCATCGACTGCCGGCACCCGGTCCTGTTGGAGATTGCGCTGGAAGCGGCCCTGAAGCGGTTTCACGCTCGTGGCGGCACGACTGCGGCGAGCTCCAAGAAGCCTTCGAAAGCTGCGTAAAGGTGCTCCATATTTCCGTTCAAGTACCAGCCTTGCGCAACCGCGCGAGGCCTTTTTTATTGACGATTTAGCCTTATTTTGGGATACTTCTGACACACAACACACCTATGGGACGTCACTGGCAAAACATTAAACTTGGAAAGGGAAAGGCGGATGCACAGCGCGCCGCCAAGTTTACGCAGCTCGGACGCGCCATTACGATGGCGGCAAAAGAAAAAGGGGGAGACCCGGCCATGAACGCCAAGCTCTATACCGCCATCGAGAAGGCGAAGGAGGCGTTTATGCCGAAGGACAACATCGAGCGCGCCGTGAAGAAGGGGACGGGGGAGTTGGAATCGGAGGCGCTCGAAGAACTCA
>JBPOIQ010000020.1:0-2930 GCA_052034355.1 Minisyncoccota bacterium | reverse complement strand
ATGTCGATTTCGTACGGAGGCCGTTTACCGATCAAGCGCCCTGTCGGGTGGAAGAGACAATCGACATGCGGATTCTTCATCGCTCGAATGATGCGCGCCGTTTGCTCTTGCGGCGATCGTTTGAAATGCGAATGAATCGAAGCACCGACAAAGTCGAGAGAAGCAAGTGCCTCGTCGCTCAAATCCATGCGCCCGTCTTTCAAGATGTCGCACTCGCTGCCTTTCAAAATCGCAAAGCCCTTCAGTTTCTTATTCAGCTTGTCGATTTCGCGTCCTTGCTGCATGAGCCTTTTTTCATCGAGCCCTCCGGTCATCGCGAGCGCTTTGGTGTGATCGGTCACCGCGATGTATTCCATGCCGCGCGCCTTCGCCTCCGCAGCCATTTTTTCGATGGTCGCCGCACCGTCCGTCCATGATGTTTGCACCTGCAAATCGCCGCGGACCGAACCGTACGGAATTAACTTCGGCAGCGTTCCGGCTTTTGCGGCTTCGATCTCGCCTTCGTTGGTGCGCAGTTCCGGCTCGATATAAGGAAGTCCGAGCGTTTTGTAGACATCTTCTTCGGTGCGTGCCGCCAGGCGTTTCGCGCCTTTCCAGAGGCCGTATTCGTTCAATTTCAATCCGCGCTTGGCGGCAAGCGCGCGCAGGGCGACATTGTGTTCCTTCGAGCCGGTGAAGTGCTGCAGCACCGCTCCGTAAGCGTCGTTTTCGATTATGCGCACGTCAGCCTGCATGCCGTTCTTGAGGCGTACGACGGTCATCGTTGGCCCGTGCTCGATTGTCTCGGCGACGCGTGGGAATTTTACAAAGCGTTTCATCACCGCTTCGGTGTCGTCGGCGACAACGATAAAATCAAAATCGCCGATCGTTTCCTGCCTTCGCCGTACCGATCCGGCCACGACGGCGTGCTTCACGCCGGGAACCGCGCGCAAGTCCTCCTCGATGTGCGTCGCGAGCGGCAAGACGTGACCGAGAATTTCCCTGTTGCCGGATGTCTTCAAAAACTCGAGCCCTTTCGAAATTTTTTCTGCCGTCGTTTCTCCGACGACCTTCGCCAGTTTTCCGGATGCGGCCGCTTTGCGGAGATCGGCGACATTTTTCACGCCGAGTTTCTTGTAGAGCGCGAGCGCCGTTTTTGGGCCGACGTGTTCGACCCGTTCCAAATCGCGCACGTCAATCGGGAGCGCTTTTTTCAGTTTCTTGTATTCGTCAAAAGTTCCGGTGTTCAATATTTCGACGATGTGGCCGGCAATCCCGGGGCCGACACCGGGAATCTCGCGCAAACCCTTTTCACCCTTCTCCTTGAAGAGATCGGCGACATTTTGTCCGAATGATTCAATCTGCTCGGCCGCCCGCGCATAAGCGCGCGGCTTGAATTGGACGCCCTGCAGTTCATAGAGTTGTCCGGTTTCCGCGATCTTGTCGGCGATCTCTTCGTTCGTCAGGCGCTTCATATGCGCTCAGCGTAGCATGAAAAAAAGACCAGGCGGAACGCCGGGTCAGTCAGTGTGGGGTGGTGGATCGGGTTGGAGCGGCTCGCCGCATGCCTCGCAGGCATCCTTCGTTCGAGCGCACTTCAAGCAAAGCTTCATACCGCCGCGTGTGGTCTCGTGACCGCATTCGGCGTTGGTCAGGACTGCGGTGAAACGGCCGCTTTTACAGTTTTCGCAGAAGACCATGATGCAACTCCTTTTCGACGAAGCGAGTATCTGCCTATTCCTTTGGGATGTCAAAAAGGCCCGGAAGGGCCTTTTGGTTGTTGCTGGTTCTATGGTTGGGAAACGGGGGTGGGGTCCTGCGGTTGGAGATCGCGATAGACCATGATGCCCGAAAGGGTCGCTCCGGAAATGCTCGAGAGCGAGCCGAGGCAGACCAAGCACCAAGCGTAGATGACGAAGGCTTCGAGTGCGGTGAGATACAGCGAGAAGGCGAGTCCGCCGGCCAGGAGCACGAGCAGCACTTTGCCCAACAGAAGATCTTTCGTACGCAGGAACTGGAAGGCGACGATCAGAATCATCAAGTATCCGATGAGCCCGATCGCGGCGACGGGGAATCCGAGAATCTCGCCGTACGGTCCTTTGTTCACCAGGTCGCAGTTAAGCGTCGCGCTGACATTGCAGACGCTCGTGCCGAGCGGCGCGTAGTGCTGCTTGAGCGCGTATGCCGACACCAAGAGACCGGCGACCGAAAAGAAAGCGAAAAATTTTTGAGCGTGCTTTCGGACCATATTATTCGATGGAGCAGCCGGCTTTTTCGCCCAGCGCTTTCGGCAATTGTTCGCCGCTCAAGCGGGAGTCATCCGGGAAAACCCAGGTCGGGTATCCTTCGATCTTGGCGTCGTCGCATGCTTTGGTCTGGCCGCGCTGGTTGCCCGGCAGGGCGCATTCGACATACGTGACGTACTTCATGGAGTTGCCGAACTTACGTTTCTGCTCGGCGCAGTGCGGGCACCAGGAGGCGCCATAGAACTTCACGCCTTTCTCGGTGAGGCATTGGGCGAGCTTGTCGTATTGTCCAGGCTTCGAACTTTCGCGTTTCGAAAGAAACACGAGGCCGCCGATAACGACGACAACCGCTGCGAGCGCAACCAGTAATCCTGCGTATTTTTTCATAGAGGGGAAAAGTGAGTGCATTCACTCTAGCAGAAGGGATTGACAGACGGAAGCCTCCCCTTTAGACTGTGCTTGTTACGCGGTAATAGCTCAGTTGGTAGAGCGTCTCCTTGCCAAGGAGAAGGTCGCCAGTTCGAATCTGGTTTACCGCTCCATGCACAAAACCCCGGTCATTCCGGGGTTTTTGCTATGTCCGCTGTTTTTCCCCAATTGTACAAAAACGCTTGGGTGCAAGTCGCGAGGAGGGGTCTCTTAGGCGAGGTCCTCTTCAATCGGCTGAGTGAGAAGCGCCAAACGCTTCAATCGCTCGCTTCTGAG
>JBPOIQ010000068.1:0-44295 GCA_052034355.1 Minisyncoccota bacterium | reverse complement strand
CACCGCCCACTGCAATGAAGGTCTTGTTCAGCTCAAGAGCGGCGATCAGGATCTCTGTCAGTAGATCAGCCGCTTCTTTCGTGACGCACAGGAGCGGGTCAATGTCGAACCGCACCTCGTGGCCGCGCGCGTAGAAAGGATGGTTCACTTCCCAACCTCCGAAGACTCCCGGCGCTTCTCTCGCGGCCTGCACGGGGCAGTGGATGCGGTGCACGCCATGCGCGGACTGGGCGATCAGCGCGGCTGTGTCGCCGTTGATCAGATACGTGCTCTGGTATCCAGGCTGCATGACCGGATGATACGAAGGAATGATGTGAAGATCGCTGTTGCGCGAAAGCGAACTCCAGAAACGAAACGCGTACCGACTGCCCTCAGGAACCGAGAAGAGAACAGGCAGGTGTACGAGTCCTGCTTGAAGGGGCTTCGTCCGGATCATCGGAGCGCTCCTTCCCTGGCTGATCGCGAACGTCCTGACGCGTCTGATCGCGGCATCAAACATCTTTCTGTAGTCAGAGAACGCTGCTTCGATGACGAGTACGTACTGGCCTAGTCCTCTGTCGAGGCGCTCCTCGGTCATACACGCGATCTCTTCGGGAATCGCGTCGAAATGCATCAGGTTGTCGGAGTCCCGGTCCGTCAGGCTGTGGTTCTGACGTACCGCTCGGAACATGAAGTTGCGGGTCTCGCGGTGACGGACGTACTGCGCGAGATGCGAAGCAGCAAGCTGCTTGGCGGCAAGACGTTCCTTGGGCGTGCAGGAGCGAAGTATGAGTGACTTCACCTGGCGGCAGTAATCTAGGTGGATCTCTGCCTTCAGATGCTCTGGCTCCTTCGGAGCGCTTAGAGGGTACAGATGCCAGACCGTGTCGCTAACTTTGTGAAGCTGCATGGCGCGCCCTTTCTCAGACACTGGTTGTCAAGGACGTTCGTAACCTTTTCATAAAAACACCGACCCGTCAATCTCTGCGACCGCTCGTAAAAACGATCAACACTACCTCTTCAAATCGTCGATGTCTTGCTGGTATTGCTCCGCCAGTTTCACGACGTTATCGCCGTAGAAACGGAAACGTTCGTTGGTTGATCCAGAAAAATATTTCATCGCGGCTGCCCACTCGCCGCTCTGCGTGCCGGCGCCGAGAGCTTTCAAATAGAGGGCTGAAGCCAGGAAGGCATCGCGCATGTCCCAGGGGTTGGCCGTCTTGCCGCTGATCGCTTCGACTTTCGGGGCGTAGCTCATCCATGTCGAAGGAATGAACTGTGCCGGACCCATCGCGCCGCCCCAGCCGACTTGGTTACCCTGCGCGTCTTTCATTGGGCAGGAAACAGGTGTCGTATCGATCGGCAAATTCAAGGCCGATGTGATTTTCTTGAACGGCTCGTGGTCGCGTTCCGGTTTCATCACGACCTTCCAGCTCTTCGAAGGCGGATCGTTCGGGCGGTTGCAGGTGCCGACGTTTTTTCCGAGGTTCGACTCCTGCGTCAGGATCGCTAGAAGAAACGCCGAGCGCACGCCGGTGTGCGACGAGGCCCAGTCGGCAACAGCGACCGCTTCGCCGAACGTTACTTTTTTGCCGACCTCAATAAGATTGTAGATGCGGTTCTTGATTTCGGTCGCGCGTTTTTTCGTATCGGAAAGCGCGGTTTGATAATTGGCTTCTTTACCTTTCGTCTGCTGCAAGAGTGCGTCTTGAATGCCGATCGTCGAGACGACTTCTTGGTTTTGCAGCTGGATGATCGCGAACAGGTTTTCTTGCTGCTGCTTTTGATCGACCAGGCGTTCCTCCTGTTCTTTCAAACTCTGCGTCACGCGCTTGGTTTGATCCAGGATCGAGGAGAGGCCGTCGTTGATCTGCGCATAGCCGCTGACTTCCGCGAAAAAGTCGGAGAGATCGCTGCCGGAGAGCAGGATTTCAATAAGCCCGCGCTGATCCTGGCGGTACAGTTCTTGAAGAACGATGGACATCTGACCGCGCAAATGCGCGAGCTTCTCGGCTTCGACGGCGATGCGCCCTTGCGTTTGATCCAGCTTGCTTACCGTGTCGCTCAGAAGCGCTTTCGTTTGCTGGATCTGAAGATTCAGCTTGGCGCGTTGGGCGTTCAGCTGTTTGAGTTTGTTCGCGAGCGTGTTTTTTTCCGATCGGACGTCCTTGAGCTGTTTTTCGTAGTCGGCGATCTGCCGTTCGATGTCCTTGAGCTGTTTTTGCAATTCGGTTTGCTGCGCCTGAATTTCGCTCGAAGTTTGGGCGAATGCGGGAAAAGGCCTTGGCAGGAAGCCAACGCACAACGCGAGAATGATCGTGGCAAGCAGGAGCCGGTGTTTCATGTCCAAAGTATAACATTAAAAAAACCGCCGTTCGTGGCGGTCAGATGGGCGGGAGCGGCGGGCGCTGCCTCTGCACGATGATCGTGCCCGGCGGCTCGGGCCTCCGGCGGATCCAGACGGCGCTCGAGCCTTCTTGCAGGACGAGGCCTGAACACGGACTCACCTCCCAGTACCCGCTCGTGGAGTCGTAGACATCGGTTGCGGCGTCGATGGTGTCGCCGGGTACGAGCGGCACCCCGTAGACCTTGTCGTGGACGTTCTTTGGATGCTCGTGAAAGGACGGCTGACAGTTGGGATCGGGCATGGTTCCTCCTTGTGCGCCACGATCCTATCGACGCCGATCGTTCACGTCAAGACGTTTGGTAAAAACGATCCAAGCTCAAGAACGGAGCAAATCCTCTCCGTCCGCCTCGATACGTTCAAAATCAACGAAAATGTCGATGTGGAAATGGGTCTTTTTCGGCACGAGACCCGGTTTGGCGTAGACGCCGTGCTTTTCGCCCAAGGAAAGATGGAGGCCTTTCTGGCGTTCAAAGGCCGTGATGTCGTCGACGACGCGCTCTTTGCTGAAGGCGGGGTTCAAGCCGACGCCGAATTCGCGCACCATGATTTCTTCCTCGGCGGAAATCTGGTCGAGGACGTCTTGAAATTCTTTCGGGCCTTCATGAGAAACCAAGATGCCTTTTTCCACGCGAATCTTGAATGGTTCGCGGATTTTGACGAGATGGTCGGTGCCGGCAAAAGCGAAAATCATCGCTTCGCCGTTGAGCAAGTTAAAATCTTTCGGTTCGCTAAAGACTTCGCCGATCGGGAACGTGCCGCCGACATTCTTCATGCCTTCGTAGTCGCCGACGTTGAGCTTGGTGTCTTCCATGCCACCTTCGTACGTCAGCACGGCGCCGTTTCCGATCACTTTGATGGTTTTGGCCGCGTCGATTCTCTCCTTTAAGGCGTGGCCGCGTGTGCGGTAATAGGAAGGGTCGTATGCCAAGGAGTCGACGTAAATTTCGATTTGTCGATCGTCCGAGGAGCGTTCGAGGTGGACATGTTCGATCACCGACAAACCGCGCTGAAACAGCTCAATGCGAATGCGGAACTCGCTCAAGCGGAAGTTCGACGACTGGATGAGGACGGTCAGGTCGCCCGGTTCGAGCTTTTTAATTTCCTCCATGATCGCTTCCGGCGTCACGGCATCGAAGTCGATCCGTGTGGCGTGGGGGAGCGCCTCCTTATAAGCGTCGGAAAGGAGGCGTGAAAGCGGGGAGCGCGCATCAAACACGACCAACGCCTTTCGGGAAGGGTGGTGCTCGATCGCCAGCGTGACGATATCGGCGACGTGTTTTGCGGCGTTTCTTGCGACGGATTCCATGGACTCCAGCCTACGCGGGGACGCGAGTTCCGTCAAAAGAGATGATTTGTCCGACCCCCTTGACATTTTTAAAAGAAAATGATAAAACGCCCTCGTCGTGAGACAAACCGCCCAGCTCGGAAAGCTGGAGACCAGCCAGGAGAACGTCATGACGTCGTGCCCGCACAAGAACTGCAAGTTCAAGACGAACGTGTCCGATCGCTTGCAGCACCACTTCAAGGTCAGCGGCCACGGCGCCACCAGCCGCAGCAAGCGGGAGTTCCGCGGCGACATGGCGCAGAAGTTCAAGAAGAAGAAGTAGACATCCACCATCGTCTCAGCGCGCACCCGTTCCCCGGGTGCGTTTTTCATTTCTGCACTTGAAATCCTTCTGATTTTTTGATACAATGTAGTTCTTAAAACACAAAAGCCTATGAAGAAGACGAACGCGTTCCGTGCCTTGATTCTCCTCCTGACGCTCGCAACGTCCTTCATGGGTATGCCGCCGGCCGCAAAAGCCGCTCCGGTTCCGGGTTCTCTCATCAAGCGCGCCGACCATCCCGCCGTTTATTACTTCGCCTCGAACGGCCGGCGTTACGTCTTTCCGAACGAAAACGTTTTTCGAACCTGGTACTCCGATTTTTCCAGCGTTCAAACCGTAACGGCTGATGAGCTTGCCGCGATCACGATCGGCGGCAACGTCACGTATCGCCCGGGTTTCCGCATGATCAAAATCGACACCGATCCTAGCGTCTACGCGATTTCGCGCGGAGGCATTTTGCGCTTCGTCTCATCTGAGGCTGTCGCCGCCTCCATCTTCGGATCCGGCTGGGCGACGCTCGTGGACGATATTCCGGACGCTTTCTTCGTGAACTACACCGACGGAGCGCCTATTACTTCGGCCGCCGATTACGATCGCAACGCCGAACTCGCCTCCGCGACCAGTATTAATGGAGACAAGGGTCTGGGCGATATCGCTACCCCCACACCGCCTCCGCCGGCACCGACCCCCACCCCGACTCCTACGCCGACCCCGACACCTTCTTGTACGGCCGATACGTGGTCTTGCACCGACTGGAACGCCTGCTCCGCAAGCGGCAGCCAGACGCGTCTTTGCAGCATGACGACGGATTGCGCCGGAGTGACGACCCCGAGCCCGGCGACCACCCAGACGTGCACGCCGCCGGCCACGACCCCGGCGCCCACCCCGACCACCGGCACGATGCCGACGGTTCCTTCCGGCTACACGCTCGTCGACCGCATTACCGATAACGGCTTCGAAACGTCCGTTGGCGGCTTTGAACCCAACGAAACGGCGGATGGTAGTGTTTCTCGCATCACCGCGAACGCCATTCAGGGTTCGAGCAGCCTCCGCGTGACCGCGAACTCCTATGGTCGCGTCGCCTTTGCCCACAACTACCCGTATAACGGAGGCCCGATTGCCAGCTCCGTGACGGTGAAGGCCAAGGTGCGCGTTGATAGCGCTTCCGCGGCCGGTCTCCGCATGCAGATCTGCTCGATCGCGTACCTCGCCTCTACGGGCAACCCGATTTCCACCTGCCAGGACTACCCGGTCAGCACGCAGGTCGTCGATGTCTACCTGAACCTCAACACCAATAACCAGCGCCTCGAACGCGTCTTCTTCCAGTTCAAACTCGATGACGGCGGTTCGATCACCGCGACGGCCGATGATGCCCACCTCTACGTTGTTGAACAGGGGAGCGCTTCGACGCCTGCTCCGACGTGCACGGCCGATACCTGGTCTTGCACTGCTTGGAACGCCTGCTCGACGAGCGGCAGCCAAACGCGCCTTTGCAGCATGACCTCCGATTGCGCCGGCGTTGTAACTCCGAGCCCGGCCACGTCGCAGAGCTGCTCGACCTCGACTCCGACCCCCACGCCGACCCCGACGCCTTCTTGCACGGCTGATACGTGGACATGCACCGACTGGAACGCCTGCTCCGCAAGCGGTAGCCAGACGCGCTCTTGCACCATGACGACCGACTGCGCTGGCGTCACCACCCCGAGCCCGGCCACGTCGCAATCGTGCACTGTGCCGCCTCCGGCATCCGATTCGACCAACCTCGAGCTCTCCGGCTATAACAGCCGCCCGACCACCTACCGCTCGATGACCGCCGAAATGGATTTGCGGAACGATCTCTCTTCGAACGGCGCCGCGGTCAATACGACTCCGAAAGACGTTTCCGTGCGCTTGATTCCGGCTGCCGATGCGGTCGGCCAGACGCGCCGCGTCTCGTTCGGCTTCCCGCTCCCGCCGAGCACACTCGTCAACACCAACAATATCCGCGTCACGAACGCCGCCGGCCAGGAGCTTCCCGCCTTCGTTCGCAGCCTCGGCGCCTGGGAACAAATGCCGGATCAGCGCTTACTCTGCAACGGCCTCACGGCCTCCGGAAACCCGGGTATTCGCAGCGTGCTCGTGCAGTTCGACATGAACTTCTCGAGTACCAGCCCCGTGACGGTCACGATCGGCTTGAACCGCGCCCGCACGCAGAACCTCACGAGCGAAACTCCGGTGCGCGACACGTATCGCGCCGTTAACGACGGCACGTACGCCTCGTCGGTCAACACGAGCGGCTTCACGATCAGGGAACCGCGCGTTCTCGCCGCGATCGATCATCGCTACTTGGATTGCACGGCCATCTTCCCGATGGTGAATCCGACCGGCACCCAGACGTACCTCGCAGGCACGGACAAGGCAACCGACGACTTCTTCTACTCGCTCATTAACCAGCATTCGGTGAAGCAGTCGTGGCCGGTGACGTACGCCGACGACCTCATTAACTTCTACACCGATCCGGAACCGTGGCTCTACGACCGCACGCAGACCTTCTATAACGGCTATCTGCGCACCGGCAACGCCGACATGCTCCGAGAAGCGCATCGTGCTGCGGACCATTACGCGCAGAACATCTATGGGCCTGAAAACTGCTCGAGTACCTACTATCCGTACTGCGTCGGCAGCTTCCGCTTGAAGAATCCCGACCCGAACGGTTCGTTCCATGACCTCAAGTATTCGTACAGCGAAGGCTTGATGACCGACTACCTCCTGACGGGCGACGCCTCCGTGCTCAAGAAAATCGGCTATATTTCTTGGGCCATGGAGTTCCACGTCAACCTTATGGGAACGGGCGAAACGGAACGTCATCGCGGTTATGCCTTGCTCGCCCATGCCATCGACGCCGAATTGACCGGCAGCACCCATCAGCGCGCGATGGTCACGAACGCTATCAATACGATGCGCGCTCGCCAGACTTCGAACCTGAACGGCAATCCTCCGAACGGTTGCTTCAACTATCCGCCGGAAGGGGAGGACAACACCTTCTCGCCGTGGATGTCGAGCCTTCTCGCCTACGGCTTCCTCCGTGGATACCAGGCGACCGGACACACGTCCGTGCCCGCCGCCTTGGTCGATCTCGCCCAGTGCGAAGTCAACCGCGGTATCACGACGCTTCAGCCTGGAGAAGACGGACCGATGTCGGTCGGACGCTACTACCCGTACTACATCGCTTATAGCTTCGGCACGAAGGGCGATGCTGATCCGGACCCAGCCAACGGTTTCGAACACTCGCTCGACGTGAGCAGTGTCGTGGCCCTCGGCGCCTACTTCACTTCCGACCTGACGCAGCGTGCTTCGCTTCAGAACATCGCCAAGCAGCTGCTTCTCACGCACGACGAGTCGATTGCGTACTGGACTCGCAATAGCGATGCGACGCGCCTCGCGGGCCGCTCCGTCTATCGCACGGTCCCGCCGCGCAAGTATCTCTGGCAATACAAGAACGCCCCCGTGATCGGTTGGGCGCTCGGCGGCCGGAGCATGTGGTAATCGTTGATAAAAACTTCATGAACAAGGAAAAAAACATTCAAATCGCGCTGTTCCTGCTTCGTTTCGTTGCCGGGTTGATCCTTCTTCAAGCCGGAGGCAACAAGCTCTTCGGCTGGTATGGCGGACTTCCTGGGAGCGTCGAGCTTAATGGAATTCTCCTTACGGCCGGTATTCTCGAGGTGGTCGGCGGCGCGGCGATGATGCTTGGGCTCTTTACCCGGCCGGTCGCTTTCGTCCTTTCCGGCGAAATGGCCGTGGCCTACTTCCTGGGTCACATGCCGCAAGGACACTTCCTGGTTCCGATGTTGAATGAAGGTATTCCGGCGGTCTTGCTCAGCTTTATTTTCCTCTTCCTGGCCGCGGGCGGGGGAGGAACCGTGAGCTTGGACGCTTTGATCAAGAAACGTAAGGGTGAATCGGCCGGCATGACGCCGAAAGCCGCGTAACCTTACGGAAAACACCTCCGACCCATGCCGGAGGTGTTTTTTTGTTGAAACCATCGCATTGGTTGTCGATAAGGCCGGTTTTCAGTTGAAAAACCCTCTTGAAAGTTGAGTCAATTTTTGATACAATGAAACTCTTAAAACCCAAAAGCCTATGAAGAAGACGAACGCGTTCCGCAGCTTGATTCTCCTCCTGACGCTTGCAACGTCTTTCATGGGTATGCCGCCGGCTGCGCATGCGGCTCCGGTTCCGGGCGCCCTCATCAAGCGCGCCGACAACCCGGCTGTCTATTATTTTGGCTCAAACGGACGACGCTACGTTTTTCCGAACGAACGGGTGTTCCGCACGTGGTACGTCGACTTCACCAGCGTTCAGACGGTCACGGCCGCTGAATTGGCTGCGAGCCGCATCGGCGGCAACGTCACGTATCGCCCGGGTTTCCGCATGATCAAAATCGACACCGACCCCAAAGTCTACGCGGTTTCCCGCGGAGGCATTTTGCGTCATGTGGCCTCCGAAGCGGTCGCTGCTTCTATTTTTGGCCCGAGCTGGGCGACGCTTGTCGACGATATCCCGGACGCGTTCTTCGTGAACTATACGATCGGTACCCCAATTGCATCGGCGGCTGATTACAACCGGAGCTCCGAACTCGCTTCCGCGACGACGATCAATGCCGACAAGGGTCTGGGCGATATCACGGCCACGACGCCGTTGCCGACGCCTCCGTCCGGAGAGACGCCTGCTCCGACCCCGACTCCTACGCCGACCCCGACACCTTCTTGTACGGCCGATACCTGGTCTTGCACCGACTGGAACGCCTGCTCCGCAAGCGGCAGCCAGACGCGTTCTTGCACCATGACGACCGACTGCGCCGGCGTCACGACTCCGAGCCCGGCAACCACGCAGAGCTGCACCCCTACAACCACGACACCGACGACTCCGAGCTGCACGGCCGATACGTGGTCTTGCACCGGTTGGAATACGTGCTCCGCGAGCGGCAGCCAGTCGCGCATCTGTATTATTACCAACGAATGCTCGAGCGTTTCGACCCCGAGCCCGGCGACCACCCAGACGTGCACGCCGCCGGCCACGACCCCGGCGCCTACCCCGACCACCGGCACGATGCCGACGGTTCCTTCCGGCTACACGCTCGTCGACCGCATTACCGATAACGGCTTCGAAACATCCGTTGGCGGCTTTGAACCCAACGAGACGGCGGATGGTAGCGTCTCTCGCATCACCGCGAACGCCATCCAGGGTTCGAGCAGCCTCCGTGTGACCGCGAACTCCTATGGCCGTGTCCTCTTCGCACACAACTATCCGTACAACGGTGGCCCTCTGGCCAGCTCCGTGACGGTGAAGACGAAGCTCCGCGTCGACAGTGCTACCGTGAGCGGTCTTCGTATGCAGGTGTGCGCGATCGCGTACCTTGCTTCGAGCAGCGACCCTCTTTCCACCTGCCAGGACTACCCGGTCAGCACGCAGGTCGCCGATGTCTACCTGAACCTCAACACCAATAACCAGCGCCTCGAACGCGTCTTCTTCCAGTTCAAGCTGGATGACGGCGGCTCGATCACTGCCACGGCTGATGATGCGCACCTCTACGTTGTTGAACAGGGAAGTGGCACGTCGACGGGCGGTTCCTCCACATCTTCTTGCACGGCTGATACGTGGTCTTGCACCGATTGGGTCATGTGCTCCGCAAGCGGCAGCCAGGCACGCAGCTGTCTCATGACGACCGACTGCGCCGGCGTCACGACCCCGAGCCCGGCCACCACACAGAGCTGCACGCCGCCTTCGACGACGCCTTCGTGCACGGCCGATACGTGGTCATGCACCGCTTGGAACGCCTGTTCCGCGAGCGGCGGCCAGACGCGCTCTTGCACCATGACGTCCGACTGCGTGGGTGTTACGACCCCGAGCCCAGCGACGTCGCAGAGCTGCACTCCGACGACCACGCCTTCTTGCACGGCCGACACCTGGACCTGCACCGCTTGGAACGCTTGTTCCGCGAGCGGCAGCCAGACGCGCACCTGCACGATGACGACCGACTGCGCCACCGCTACGACCCCGAGCCCGGCCACGTCACAGACCTGCACGCCTCCGGCGACGAGCTCTGTTTATCACGGCTATACGTACACCTTGCCGACAAGCCGCCCGTACATTTCGCTCAGCAATTTCAGCCAGTCTTCCCCGACCTACGCCAGCTTCAAGAGCTGGGTGGATGCGGCCGTTGCCGGTTCTCCGGGGTACGGCTACTCGCCGAGTGACGCGGTTGTGATGTATGCGCTCACGAATCAGACGTCTTACCTGACGCACGCCATTGCCAGGGTTGATGCCATGGTTTCCGCCGCGGAAGCTGCGATTGCCGCTGGTCAAAACCCCGAAGTCGCCGGCGACTCGTACCTCGAAGTCGGCTGGCACATGGAACAGCTCGCCCTGACGTACGACCGCGGTTACTCCCAGCTGACAGCTTCTCAGCGCACGCGCTGGGCCGCCTATGCCGATCAGACGATCTACAACGTCTGGAATCCGTCGAGCGCCCGCTGGGGCACGCGTTCGGCTCCGTGGAGCGGTTGGTCGATCGATAACCCGGGCAACAACTATCACTTCAGCTTCTTGAAGGCGACGCAGCTCTGGGCGCTCGCTTCGCAGAACACGACGTGGATCAACTTCCTGCAGCAGAACAAGTATCCGCCGCTTGCGGACTACTTCGCTCAGCTGCCGGGCGGCGGAAGCCGCGAGGGTACGGGATACGGTACTGCGCAAAAGAACCTCTTCGAGGACTACATCATGTGGAAGGCGTCTACGGGCGAAGACCTCTCGAGGCTTTCGACGCACGCCAAGGATACGATCGATTACTGGGTCCATGCGACGGTGCCGACGCTTGATCGCTTCGCACCGATCGGCGACCAGTCGCGCGTTTCCGAACCGGAAATCTACGACTACCATGAGAACCTCGTGCGCGAAGCCGTCGTGCTCAATACAGGCACCGAGCAGGCTCGTCGTGGTGTCTGGTGGCTGAATAACAACTCCGACTCGTCGCTCGACGGTTTCAACCGCCGCATTGGCCTGCTCACGACTTCGGACGTGGCGACGCCTCCGACGGCGCTTGAATACTACGCTTCTGGCGTCGGCCATTTCTTCGCTCGCAGCAGCTGGAATCGCGACGCGGCATGGCTCGCCTTCATCGCCGGTCCGTACGACGAGTCGCATGCGCATCACGACCAAGGTTCGTTCACCTTCTATCGCAACGGCTGGCTCTCCGCGACGTCCAATATCTGGTCGCACAGCGGCATCCATCAGGAAGTCGGCGCGCATAACGTCATTCGCTTCATGCGTAATGGTTCCGCGATCGAACAGAACGAGTCGGTTTCCTCGATGTCGTATGCCCGTTCCGGCGACGTCGTGACGGCACAGGCCAACTTGACCCCGGCCTACTCGCGCAATTCGAGCTACGTCCAGTCGTGGCTGCGTGATCTGCGCTTCCAGGGCAACACGCTGCGCGTGCATGACACGTGCCAAGTCGCTTCCGGCGTCAGCGCCGTCTTCCAGGTACACGTCCCGACCCAACCGACGATCCAGGCCGACGGCTCGATCAGGGCCGGCAACCTGAGCATTCGCGGACAGGCCGGATATACGGTGAACGTGGTTGATATGCACAACAGCGTCGATGCTGATTTCAACAGCGGTTGGAGGGTCGAGCTCTCGAACCCCTCCGGCTGCGAATTCACGGTCGATCTGACCGCGCTCTAAGAGAACGGAAAAAATACCCGCCGGGAGGCGGGTATTTTGTATTGACAGGATAGGAATTTTCTGCTACATTCTCCGGTCAAAAGGACCCCTACGGCTGGGCGAGCCGATGTGAAAGATGGATCTTTTCTTGGAGGACTCATGACCGCACCCGAAAAACAGTACCAGCTCGTGCTCGAGCAAGACAACGAACCGGCGAAGGCGACCGCGCTGGAAGCCGGAGATCGGATGGCAGTCTTCACGGATGGCGGCACCGTGGGCTTCTTCAAGGGCGCCGACGCGGCGGGGGAAGAGTCGTCGGGCCATATCTTTTTCCAAGAGATGGGTGAAGGCGGCGGGAAAAAGGACAAGCTGTATCTCACATGCCTCACCTCCGCCTCTTTCTCAGACGCGTGCAACCTCGCCAAGCTCGTGGCGACGGCGGCGGGTCTGGGCTACCAGCTCGTGCGTGAGGGGAATAGCTCCTACCTGTTCCTGTTCATCGAGTTGTCGCATTAGCGGCCGCCATCCGAAGCTTTGCTCTCGGAGACGGCCGCTTTTTCTTTTACACCCCTTTTGCTGCACGCGTCGTGAGGCCGAACATGATCCAGGCCGAGAGGCAGATCAGTGCGCCGATCGCGATCGGGGCTTCTGGGGTGAGGCGGGCGGCGACGAACCCTGCTAAGAGCGGCGGCAGCGCGTTGGAAAGCGATTGGATGCTGGCGTTCAAACCAAGGATTTCTCCCTGACGATCCGGTCCGGCCGTTTTGCTGACGGTGGCCGAGAGGCTCGCGACGGTGAGGCCGTTCGAAGCCGCCATAAGAGGCGGAATCAGGAACAGCTGCCACGCTTCGCGCACGAGGAGCATGGAGAAGACGGAGAATGCCGTACCGAGCATCGAAACGCGCAGGATGTGCGACTCGCTCCAACGTTTTGAGACGACGCGGATCAGGAAGGCTTGGGCGAGTACGATGAAGAATCCGATGTACGCGAAGTATTCGCCGATGCGGCCTTCCGTGAAGCCGAAGCGGTCCGTCAGATAGACGTTGAAGAAAGAGACGAAAAACGAGAAACCGGAGTAGAAGAGGAAGCCCGTGATGAACAGGCTGCGAAGTTCCTTCCAGCGCCAAGCGCGGCCGATATCACCGAGCGAACGCAGCCAATTGAAGACTTTTGTCACCGGATCGAGCTTTCGCGTCTCTGGGAAGAACAGCATGACGGAAGCGAAGTTGAGGGCGGCCAAGATCGCGGCGAACCAAAACGGTGTCGTGGCGTTGAACCAAGATACGAACGATGAATCAGCCAGTTTACCGCCGATGAAAGGGCCGAGAATGAAGCCCAAACCGAACGCGGCGCCGATCATACCGAAGTTCTTGGCGCGGTCTTCCGGTTTTGAGACGTCAGCCACGGCCGCCTGCGCGACGGAGATATTGCCGCCCGTGATGCCGTCGAGGATGCGTGACAGGAAGAGCAAGGGAATGCTTTTGAGCAGAATCGCGACGGCGAAGAGGCTGTAGCCGATCGAAGTGCCGGCCAAGCAGACTGCCAGGACCTTGCGGCGGCCGTAACGGTCCGACAACTGGCCGAGAATCGGCGCGGCCAAGAACGACATGAGCGGATAGATGGCGGTCAGTGCGCCGAGCAGCACGAATCCGCGCCCGGACGCGACGGCACCGGAGAGTAGGTAGTGCGGCGAATCAGGGTTCGCCAAAAGCTGCGGCATGACCGGGATCAAGATGCCGACTCCGATCAGGTCGACGAGCACGGTCAGGAAAATGACGGCGAGGGGTTTTTGACGCATAGTAAAAAACATTCTGCCACGGAATTTGGATTCGATCAAGCGTTGCCGTATAAAGCGAGTTGTTGCCTGAAACGCAAATATCCGCCGTTAGGCGGATATTGAAGGGTTGGTTTATCTTCAATTCTTCCTCTCCACAGGTGTCTGCACGACCTCCGTCTGCCAAGAGGTGATGAGATTGGTCAGGTTCCATTCATACCAAGCCTTCTCGGAAATGATTTTGGAACGTTCCATGATCCAAGGGTTCCAATCGAATTCCGGTTTCGAGTAGGCGCCTTCCGGTTCGGAAGCGGCAACTTCGCGATTGTAGAAAGGGTTTTTCTCCTCCAGCTTCCCGGACTGCTGGTACGTTTTTACCAGGCTAAGAACGTCAGGGGAGAGCATCGTGAGCTCGAAGAGGCGAATTTGGGATCCTTCCCGCTGCGCCAGAGCGACGTTGGTGCGCAAGATGATTTGTTCGACCGGCATGACGGTCAGAATGGCGTACATCCAGAGGAAGAGCATGATCGGGAAGCGTACGACATCGGCGCGTGGGTGCACGAAAAAGCGCGACGCGAGCCAGAGCAGGAGAACGCCGCAGAAGACGACCGTGTAAGAAGCGAAAAACTTCTCGTAGCTCAAGCCGTAGTACGTGACGTAGAGCGCCATTCGGTATCCGGCCGAAGCCAGCAAGAGAAAGGAAGCCATGACGAACACGGCAAGAAGCCTTTGCACGGACGGGATGGTTTTTCGATAGGTCGTAAAGGCGAAAAGGATGTTGACGATCGTGAGAAGAAGGAGCTGCCAAAAACCGTCTTTCACCAGGCGCTCCGTTTCGCTGAACTCGATCGGGAGCTTTCCGACCCACAGGTGCCCGAGCTGAATCCACAAAAACAAGGCATAGAGCGCAAGCACGCCACCGAGCACGATACCGGCGACGATCGGGTCGACGTTTTTTGATTCTGTTTCAAGGGATGCGTGGGAAGAGGGGCGCGACCAAGCCAGGAGCGCCGCGACCGTACCGATCGACAGGAGGAAAAAGAACAGGGACTTTCCGAACAAGGACGTTGAAAAAAGTTTTTTGATCCACTCGTTCACGAATCCCATCGTTGCCGCAAATTGCGCATCCGCCGATGATAACAGAGGGATAACAACGATGACGGCGATAAGCAAAAAAAGCAGGACGCCCATGGCAACGCGTTTGGCCGTGCTGGGGTTCTGTTTTGCGCGAGCGAAGAGACGCTCCAAGTGGACGCCGGCTTTGTGGACGTGCGTGAGGATCGAGAGGATGCGGGCGACAAGCGTCTCGATCACCTTGCTGCTCCATCGGAGACGATTCTCGGCAGACAAGAAGGCGTCGTTATAAAAGAGTGCGAACATCGTCGGAAGCGCCAAAAGGCTCACGGCCTTCAGGAAGGGATTATCGTAAATGGCATAGCTTGCCGTTATAAGGAGTATCGGCACGATCCATACCAGGTTCTTCTTGAGGGAGAGCCCTTCGTTTTTCATGGTCCAGAGGAACAGGGCGACGGTGGCTCCCAGGTACAAGAAGGCATTTATACCCATCGCGAAAATGCCGCGCGAGAAAAACCCCCACAAAAAGATGACCCAAAACAACGCGAGTCCGAGACTCCACAAGAGCATGATGCGGTCTTTGCGGCCGAGCCGGGACTGGGCTTCTTCGTGCGTGGTCATAAGGATAGAGATGGACGAATGGAATCAGTGCTTCCAGAGTACTCATACGTGAGCCTGTTTGTCGACGGTGAGCCATCTTCTTACGCTTTACATACGGCTTCTCTGCCGCGCTTGCATGGAAGTTCACCTATCCACGGATGTTTCTCGCTTTTTTGATGATCAGCAGCGCGCCGGCAAAAAGAAGCGTGAGGCCGGTCACGAGGGAACCGACGACGCGGTAAGGCAGGGAAAATCGGAACTCGACGATCTGTGAAGATGCCGATCCTGGCACGATGATTCCTTGGAACAAGAAATTCGTCGGTAAAATTTCCGTCAAAGCGCCGTTTATACGAGCTTCCCAGCCCGGAAACGCCGATTCATTAAAAACGAAAAAACGCGGCTCCGAAGTCTTTACGACAAATCGAGCCCGCCCGGGAAGCAGCTCCAGCACCTGTATTTCCGCATCTCCGCTACGCGAGGCGTTCAATATCTCTGGCGCCGCTTCGACGACGGCCGTTCTGGTAAGCTTGGTCGTCATGACTTTGGTCAAGGCGTCGCTTGGCCCTTCGGCGCTGATATTTTGCCGAGACGCGAAGAAAAGCGGATTGGCGTCCGTGACGTCGCAGAGACGAACATCGTTCTCCGAATGGAGATCGCACGGACGGACGGCGACACCGGCCGATCCGAGCAGTTGCTCGGTCCCGGATCCAGATTCCAGTGCTTTCAGCCATTGGCGATAGCGCAGTCCCTCCAAAGGATTGTAGCCGTCCGCCGCGTCGACCGCGTGAAACATCGATTGATTGCCGGAAAACGGTGCGGTGGCAAATACGCGCCAGCCCTTCAGCGCTACTTTGCGCTCGCGGGATTCCGCCGCCGTCGCAGCGCGTTCGTTCGACAGCGTCAGGAGCATGTCTTGTCCGCGCGCGTGATTGAAGACGCGTCTGTTGACGACGGCAAGAGGCAGCAATTCGATGAGCAGGAGAGCGCACGCGGCGAATGGCAACCATGTTTGAACGCGCGGTCGCGCAGCGCTTGTCATGCCGGCGATGCCGAGTCCGGCCAAGACGGCCAAGCAGAGGTGAGTGAACACCAATCCGTTCAACGGACTACGGATTTTGTTGACGACAGGAAAGTATTTCATGAGCGCGCCCAGCGGCGTCGACGCACCGAACGCTATTATTAAAAACAACAGCGCGACACATGTGAAAAAAACCGCTTCGCGTCGTGGGCGTCTTACAATCGCGATTCCAAACAGCAGCAAGGTCGTCAACCCGATATAGAGATTGGATTGCGTCACGTCGAACTGTCCGGTGTATGGACCGAACGCGTTGCCTTGATAATTCGGAATGACGAAGGCCGGCAGCGTTTGAGGTTCCAAGCGGTTGATCATGACTTCCGAGAAGCTCATCTGCGGTCGATAGGACAGCTTCACGAGCGGCAGGCTGGGCAGCAATTGAACGGCCGCGACGCCCGCGCAGCACGCGATCATGAGCGGCGCGTATAACAGCGCTTTCTTGCCGAGCTGAAAAAAAATCCAAGCGCCCAGCAGTAGCATCGCGTACAGGAATGTTTGGAAATGTCCGATCAGAAAGACAAGCCCGCCGGCGCTTCCGAGGAGCGCGGCTTTGCTCCAATCAGGCTTGCGCGCGAATATCGATCCTGCGAGCAGGAGCCATGGCGACCAGGCAGCCGTCATGACAATGCCGACATGACTCGCGTGGTTTAAAAGCTGCCCGCTTATCATGAATGCCAAACCTGAAAACAACGCTGCGGATCGACGGCCTGTGAGATGAAACACGAAGGCATACGCGCCGAGGCCGGCGATCAGGTAATGCAGCGCAAGAACCGCCAGAACGACGGCTGGCGTGATCTTTGAAAACATTCCTGCCAGGAACCAAACAGGATAATAAAATCCCGGCTGCGGATCGGCGCCGATCGGGAAGCCGGCAAAGACGGATGTTGACCATTCCGGCATCCCGTTGGTGAAGAAAGGTGTGGCTTCAAAAAGCGGTGCCGCATGAACGCCCACGGCATCCCATTGAACGACCCCTCGTCCGAAAACGACGGGTGCAAAAAAAATTCCTAGCACCGTCGCAAGCAGGATCAGAGCGTTGAGGCCATGTAAACGCAGTATGGAAGCCATACGCCGGTAGTATAACAAATGCTTGCTTTTCGTGGGGTTTGTGATAGCGTTTCTGATAGATATGAAGATCGTCTGCATTCTTCCCACGCACAATGAGTCCGAGACGCTTGCGCGGACGATTGGGTCAGTCGTGCGGTGGATGCAAGCACGGTTTTCCAATTACGATTGCGTGACGGTGATTTCCGAAAACGGTTCCTCGGATGACACGGCTGCCATCGCCCGCAGTCTGGCCGAGACTCTTCCGAATGTCCGAGCGATCTCTTCACTATCGCCCGGCAAAGGCGGTGCTATAAAACGAGCGGCGTCGGCTTTTGAAGCCGATATATTCATCGCCATGGACTGCGACCTCTCAACCGGTTTTGCGACGGCCGAGGCGCTCGTCTCCGCCGTGCGATCGGGCGCCGATCTCGCTATCGCTTCCCGCCGCATGCCCGGTTCGCGCGTAACGCGCCCCGTCCTTCGCAGGCTGATGACCTGGGCGTATTCGACGGTAGCCTCGCGGTATCTTGATCTTGGCATCCGCGACATGCAATGCGGTTGCAAGGCTTGGTCGCGCTCCTTTCGCGAAGGCGTTCTTAAAGATGTGGCTGACGATGGATTCTTTTTTGACACCGAACTGCTCGTTCGTGCTCGAAAGGCTGCTTGCCGCATTGAAGAGATCGCGGCCGAATGGCACGAACCTCCGGGACGGAAAAGTACCGTTCGCCTTTTTCCGACCGCTGTCTCATTTTTACGCAAACTTGTCGCGTTAAAGAAATCGAATCGTTCTTGATACCCCTACACGCGCGGTTTTTTTGGGAAGGATCATTCCCAACCTGCTTGGTGGCAGAGATATAACTTACCTAATAAAAAATGCACCGTTCGAGATTGCGGTTGCAGGCAGTGTCTTTCAGCGCTGCCTCTTGTCTCATATGGTGCGTGAGCGAGTGGCTCTACTTCTTGACCCCGAGAGCCTTGGCTTCTTCCTCGGTCAACTTGGCTCGAGCCTTGACGCGGGTCGCCGCGGACTGCACGGCCTCAGAGCTATCGAGCACGACCCTGGGACCGTGGTCGTTGGCGAGGAGAAAGAGCTGATCGTCGACCCTGACCGCCTGGCGCTCGACCACCTTGGCGCTGCCGTGACCCTGCCAGTCATCCCAGGTAGGCGCTGCTTCGTCGGCGAGCTCTTTGCTGGAACAGACCGCAACGATCTTGTTATCTGGGTTGATGATCGTGTATACCGTGACGATTTCCGACATGAGGCCTCCCGTTGCCAGAGGTTGCCAAGATGGCAACATGAGCATTCTGAAAGTATGGGGGAAATGAGGTTGTGTCAAGATGGCCAAGATATTTCTAAGAAAATCCACGTTTTTTGGCACATGCTACAAGTCCGGCTGGTTGCATTGGTAAAAAAAAGAGAGAGGATCGCTCCTCTCATGGTTTCAGACTCGTTGGAAACCGGTGTCGATGGATGAGCCCAGGTATCCGCTTCCAGGTCCGGCGATCTCTGATCGACCAGCCGAAGTGTTCCTTGAACAGCTCGCCGAGCGCCTTTGTCATCTCCGGATAGGCTTTCATGCGCGGATCGTCGTAGCCGGTGAGCACGTAGGCGTTGGTTTCGTCGGGAAAGACGCTGGGATCATAGCCGGCGCCTTCGCCAAGCGCTTCGAAGATCTTCTTCGGTCGATGCTTCGCGACGGTCTTCCGCACCTCCGCCGCATACTCCGGATGGCAGTAATACATCCCGTGGACGTATTCATGCGCGAGCGTGCTCACGTGCGTTTTTGTCGTGCCGATGACATAGAACGGTTCCGGCACGTCTTCAAGCAGACGCAGGAGCGCTTGCTCCTTCCGCGAGAGGGGACCAAACGCGCCTTCTCGGAACGGCGTCAGGATGCGCGACGGGATGTTGAATCCACCCCAGTCCGTGAAGTAGGTGAACGCGCCGTGTGTTGACGCATACCAGTCCATGTACGTCTCGAGATCGAAGAACTTCCCGCGGAACTTGGGAGACTCGTAATGTTCCTGGAAGCGCAAGAACGTGGCGGCAAGAAGATATCCGTTTGGAAAGGACACATGATGGATCGGCGATTTCTCGGGCATGGTTCCTCCTTCTGCAGCCGAGATGCACAGCGTACGCATTTTTGTTGCGATGCGTCAATGTTCCAAAAAGACTTTTTTGGTACGAACGCTTCAATCACTACCGCGTCCAATGCCCCACGCCGTCCGGATGCGCTCTTTGTTTTCATGAAGCGCAAGCCTCGCCAACAAAAAGCACTCGTGCCTTTCGACACGGGTGCGTTTGGTAGACACCAAGTTTCTTTACCCGAATATCTCCGGGGTCTGGATACAGTGAGATGGTCCGCCTTGGCTGCCGGATTGCAGGTGGTTGCTTGAGACGACTGCCTTAACCGTGGATCGCTAGGGAATGTACTGCTCTCGAATCCCAGTGATCACGCCGTCCGTGGTCGTGAAGATGAACGGAGCGTACTTCGCGAAGTCAGCACCCTCGAGCATCTTCTGAAGGTCATTCAGGCCGATTTTGCGATGAATCGTGTTCTTTCGCTCGTCTTGAGCGATCTCTCCGTTGGGCCCGGGGGAGAGGACTTGGAGATCAACGTCTGAGGCGACTGGCAACGAGATCACCATTGACGCATCGCGAATGAAAAACCCGTTGGGCGTGCACTCATCCCGTTCTACGCGTTCAAGGGTGCAGAAACCGGCCTCTATTGCGGCTTGACCGGCGTCATCGCGCCCGTTTTCCCAATCGATAAGGTGAAATATAACAACAAAACCACCACCAGCCTCTTTGCGTAAAGAATCGATGCGCCCTTTTAGCCTTGCTGCTCCCGTTGGAGTATCGGGCTGCACGATATTTTCCATTTGTGGCGGCTCGACGCTGGGTACTGCTTTGGCGGATACATAGCCAAAGAAGTATGAGGCAATAATGACAAGGGTACAGCCGCCGATGACAAAAAGTTTTTTCATAATCGTGTGTTTCACAAAGATAGTATGGAAGAATCATGCTAAAAGCGCAAAAACGCAAAATCCGCCTGTTGGGCGGATTCGGCGGTGGTAGACGCCAAGTTTCTTTATCCGAATATCTCCGGAGTCTGGATACGGGCAGGTGGGCTGCCTTGGTTGCCGGACTGCAGGTGGTTGCTTGAGCGTGCCGCCTCAACCGTGGATTACTAGGGGATGTATTGCTCCTGGATCTCGGTGATAACACCCTGTGTTGTCGTGATGTGAAAAGGAGTTTCTGAGAAGTCCGATTTGGAAAACCGTTCCTTCAACTCGTTCATCGTGACGGGTACGGATTTTGAGGTATCCACGCGATCGATCAGCGTCACGACGACATTCTTATCAACGGCAATGTGCAGGGTTTTCTGCGTCATTCTCGTGTAGAAATACGCGGCGCAGTTGTTCTGCTCCACCATCTCCAACGTACAACGACCATCCTCGATCGCATTTTGCTCCCGCCAGTCGCTGCCGCTTACCGCTTCGGCGAGGCGGAGATCTAATGAGTACGTACCCGCGTCTTCCTTGATATTCGAAATCATGCCAAACAAGGCGGCGCTACCTGTTGGTGCGAATGTTTGAGACTCTGGGGTCGAGATTTCTGTGGTCGGATCTGCTGAGCCGCGGATTGACCAGCCGATGTATGTACCGGCCATCAAGGCAAGGAGAATAGCGATTATCGCAACAAGCAGGACGTTTTTCTTGAAAATAAAAGTTTCTGAGATCATAACGATATGTTTCAACTATGCCTGCATTTAACAATAAAAAAAAGCCTCTTGCAAGTGGTAAGAGGCTTGAACAGTGATATGTCACCAGCCGCAGTGAGTGATGCTGTGCCATGACGTGAAGCCACTCACGTAGGACCATTGAGCGACTCGAGCGACGACGCGACCGATCGGGTTGCCAGCCGCTTCCCACAGGTTGAACCCGTTAGAAGCATTGCTGACGTACAAGACGACGTGACCGGGAATCCTGAAGGCATCGCCTGTGTAGTACGCCGGGCCATAGGCTGGTACCGACGTGTCAGGATTGCCGAGGTAGGATGATCCTGGATTGGTACTGCGCTTGAAGTTGGTGAACCCCCACACTCTGGTCAGGAAACCAGAACAATCGACGCCGTACGAGCACCCAAGACTCGGGTAACTGGTATTGGGAGGGCTGTTACCAGCCTTGCCCCCGCTATTGATCGCCGAGATGAAGGTTGAGGGTGTGTCCCAGCCGCCCCAGTCGTAGCTGACCGAGGTGTTCTGACCCACGACCAGATACGTTGGAGCAGTTCGGGGTGTACACGTTCCGTTCTGGATATTGTTCGTCGTCATGTTCAACGAGACACCCAGGTACTCGTTCACGTTCGCAGTCATCTGCGCGATCGTGAGGCATGACCCGTTGTACGTGGTGAGCCCCTGCGCCGTAGTGCCGAGATTGCTCTCGACCTCCCCAGGGAGCTTGCTCGGCTTCCGGGCGGTGATCGCCGAAGCGTTCACCGTCGTCAGGCTCCAGAACTGGAGCTCGCCACGCTGTGGAACCAGCGCAACCGGTTCGCCAGCCTTGTCCAGAGCGACCCCCTGCGTCACGTACGTGAGACGCTCTCGCAGCGGGACCTTGGACACGGACAGCGCTTCACCGGTCGACGAGAAGTGCCAGACGGACTGCTCGACCGAGATGGTATGCGTCAGCGTCACGTCCTCCACGAGGGCGTAGACGCCACCGTTACCATCCGGACCGATGAGCTGCACCGAACCCAGAAGGTTTGGGACACGCACGACGCCGGTGTGGCCTCCGATGTGCACGGTGCGTTCGTGGACGTAGGTCTCGGTCGGCTTGTCCACCGAGTATGCGATCCCGTTCCAGACGTAGTGGTCGATCTGCTTCAGCTCGAGCGAAACGCCCAGATCTTCGATCCGGTAGAGGGTCTCCCCGCCGCCGTACTCGAGGATCATGCCCGCGTCGTCCTTCATCAGACCTGTCGGTCCGGCGGGGGAGTTCAGCGTGATGTCCTTGCCCTTGATGTCGCCGTTCGGATCGATCCGCAGGAGCTTGGGCGTCAGCGCGTAGCCGTCGAGCGCCACGAGATCCTCGCCGTCGGACGCGACGGACAGGATGCCCTGCGCGGCGTTCTGGACGTTGACCTCGCGCGTGACCTTGAAGTCGTCGTTCAGGATGACGATGGTGCCGCGGACGTTGTCCGCGACGGCATAGCCGTCCTTCACCGAGAAGATCCCCGAGGGACCGACCGGCAGCATCTCCGGCGTGTCGAGATGGGCATACTCGATGCCGCTCTCGGTTGCCGGAAGCGTCGCACGGACGTAGCCGTCGGGCAGCTCGGATCCCTCATCGGGACTCGACTGGCAGGCCGACAGCGCCGTCAGGACCAACAGACACAGCGTTCGTTTCTTCACGCGTACCTCTTTCTGGCTCGGTTGTTTGTTTGAGCCGGCGCAAACTTACAGGAGTACTAAAATAACGTCAAGAGCCGCAGCGAGGATGAAACACAAAATCCGCCATTTGGGCGGATTTTGGGATGGTAGACGCCAAGTTTCTTTATCCGAATATCTCCGAGGTCTGGATACAGTGAGATGGGCCGCCTTGGCTGCCGGATTGCAGGTGGTTGCTTGAGACGGCTGCCTCAACCACGGGCAACTAGGGGGGGTGTATTGCTCCCGGATCTTGGTGACAACGCCTTGCGTTGCCGAGGCAGCCTTTCTTTATCGCTCGTGTGACAGCGAGAGGAGCGGTTTGCACTCCTGTCGCATGAACTCCGGAAAGAGAACCAGCTTCGGATCTCCGGCCATGATGATCTCCGACGCTGGGATCATGATCCGCCAAGGGCATTCCAGCGTTCGGTCCTCCCGGCTCGCGCCGTAGACGATCCCGGCCATTCTCGCCCAGATGCTTGCGGTCGTGCACATCGGACATGGCTCGTACGTTGTGTAGAGGTAGCAATCCTTCAGCTTGGTTGACTGGAGCTTCTGCGCCGCAAGGCGAATGACGTTGATTTCCGCGTGGGCGGTTGGATCCATGTCTGTTCTGATGGTTGTGAATGCTTCTGCGATGATCTCGTCGCCCCTGACGATCAGGGCTCCGACGGCATGGCCGCCCTCTTTGTAGTTTTTCCTGGCGATATCGATCGCCCTATTCATCAGAACTGCGGATGGGTGAACCATAGTTTCTTGAGAATCCTGCTATTAATAGGCAGCATAGCCAACCCGGCCTTCTTCGCCAACCAAAAGCACCTGTGCCTTTCGACACTGGCGCTCTAGTCGGTCATCGCAGGTCTTTATCCAACAGCACGAAGTCACGATGGGCGAAGTAGTCGGTTAGTTCGGCCCGAAGGATGTATCCTTGTTTCTCATAGAAAGCGCGGGCGGCCCAATCTGCACCCGTCTCAAGCCAGCTCTTGTGCGAGCCCATAGATTTCGCTTTTTCTTCCAGAGCAGCAAGGAGGCGAGTCGCGATGTGCTGGCCACGATGTGACTCGGCTACGAGCAGCGAATCAATATGACAAACCCCCATATCCAAGGTGGCTTGGATGCAGCCGACTATCTTATCGTCATCAATGGCCTTGAATGTCAGCTTCGGCTTGGAAAAATCGACCTGCTGAGTTCCGTAGTGTTCTCGATCTGCGGCAGGCCACTCGCACTCTCCGAAGGCTTCGAGAGTGGTTCGGTCGTCGCTGTCGTGCAGTAGGATAGTGATCATGAGCCTATTCTAGCCGTAGACCATGATTTCTCCAACTAAAAACACCCGTGCCTTTCGACACGGGCGCTTTTGGTAGCCCCAAGGGGAATCGAACCCCTATTTGCTCCGTGAAAGGGAGCCGTCCTAGCCGTTAGACGATGAGGCCTCGTGCGTGCGGAACATGGGTAATTTAGAGGAAAAGCCGGTTTTCGTCAAGGCGCGCGGTGGCGGGGGTTATCCCAGCGCGACGAAGATGGCCCCGAGGACCATGAGGGCGCTGCCGATCGCGGTTTTCCAACCAACAGATTCACCGAGAAACAAGGCGGCTAGAAGTACGACAAAGACGGCGGAGAGGCGATCAATGGGAGCGACTTGCGAGGCCTTGCCGAGCTTGAGCGCCCAAAAGTAGAAAAGCCACGAGAGTGCACCGGCTATTCCGGCCAGTACGATCCAAAAGAATTGCTTGCCCGTCAGCGCATTCACGGACGACAACTTTCCGCTGAGCAAGACGGCGGCGAGGAGTGTCAGGAACATGATCATGGCGCGCAACATCGTCGCCGTGGTCGTGTCGACTTTCGAAAGCCCGATCTTGCCGAAGATCGCGATCAAGGCGGCGAAAAAGGCGGAAAGCAGGGCGAGCGGAAGCCAGAGCCAGGTGGAAGTCATATCCTTCAGTGTAACAAAAAACCGCGCGCGCCGCTCCTCAGGGCGCCCTTGAATCTTTGGCGATTCCCGGCTAGTATCAAGGATCGAAGACCACGCTTCTTATGCGCATCCTCGGCATCGAGACATCCTGCGACGAAACCTCGGTCGCCCTGCTCAACGTGAGCAAGGGCGTTGCTCAGATTGAAAAACATTTGACGGCCACGCAAATACTGAAGCATGCCGAGTACGGCGGCGTCGTGCCGGAAGTTGCCGCGCGCTTGCATGCCGAGACGCTGCCTCTGTTGATCGACGAGCTCGGCGTGACCGGAAAAAACGTGGATGGCATCGCCGTCACGCGCGGACCTGGGCTCATTACGTCGCTGCGCGTCGGTACCGATTTCGCGCGCGCTTTGGCGTACGGCTGGGGTCTGCCGCTGGTCGGCGTGAACCACATCGAAGGCCATATCGCCGCCAACTGGATTGGCAAAAAAGTCTCCTCGGCGTACGCCTTTCCGGCCCTTGTTTTGGTCGTGTCGGGCGGGCACACCGAGCTTGTCGTCATGAAAGGGTTTGGAAAATACGAACGCATCGGTTCGACGCTGGATGACGCGGCAGGGGAGGCATTCGACAAAGTTGCGAAGATGCTCGAGCTCGGCTACCCGGGAGGTCCGGCCGTTTCGAAACGCGCCGAGCTCGGAGACTCTACGAAGTTCGCGTTTCCGCGCCCGCTGCTCAACCAGGCGAATTTCGATTTCAGTTTTTCGGGACTCAAAACAGCCGTCTTGTATACGCTCCAACGCAAGAAGGAGTGGTCGGCGCAGGACGTGAACGATGTTTGCGCCTCCTTTCAGGCCGCCGTCGTCGAAACGCTGGTCGTGAAAACCGTCCGCGCGGCCAAAGCGAAGAAAGCCAAAACCGTGTTTCTGGCCGGCGGCGTCGCGGCCAACAGCTTGCTGCGCGAGCGTCTCGCGGCGGCAATCAAGGCGGAACTGCCGAAGGTGGAAGCCGTCATTCCCGGCCTTGAATATTGCACTGACAACTCCGCTATGATCGCCATGGCCGGCTATTTCCGCTTGTCGAAAAAGAAGTCCGATCCTTGGAAGGGGATGGAAGCCGATCCCGCGTGGGAACTTGGTATACGGTCATCCTGAACGCAGTGAAGGATCCCTCTCCGGAAAGCGATTCTTCGCTTCGCTCAGAATGACAACGACTATTATGAAAAAAATCGTCACGACGTCGCCTAAGGAAACGGCCGCGGTGGCCAAGGAGCTTGCTGTGCGGCTGCGCGGTGGAGAGGTGATCGCGCTCTACGGAAACCTCGGCGCCGGAAAAACCACGTTCGCTCAAGCGCTCGCCAAAGCACTCGGCGTGAAGAAGCGGGTACAAAGCCCGACATTTATTTTGATGCAGGAATATCGTCTCACGAAGCGCGGACCATTGAAGATGTTTTTGCATGTCGATGCGTATCGCGGCGATGCTGCCCAGGCATCCATGATCGGCCTCACGGAATATCTCGGCCGCCCCGATACGGTCGTGCTTGTCGAATGGGCCGAACGCATTCAAGAATTGCTACCCAAAAAAACGATCACGGTTCGCATGGAACATCGCGGAGGCGACCGTCGCACCATTTCCGTCTCCGGTTGATGGTTTTCTGAGGGAATGCTAGCGTCAAAGTAGGCCTTTCCACCCACCTCGAAGCAAGGAGTATGTCATGGGCAAAGATACCGTCTGGATTCGCATCGCGAACAGCGGGTTTTGCCCGCGAAACCGCCTGCTCGTCTTCGGCCTTTCCGATGACACCACGATCGTCGATCGCACGAACCCGCACGGCATTTTCAAGTCCGGTGCGAAGATCGCGCCGATTGCCGCGCTCCGGCACGGTCTCGAGGTACAAATCGTTTCTTCCGACGCGGCCGGTCCGTACTGGATCCGCTACGAAGCGAGGCGTTCGAAGGAGGACGAGAAGTTCTACCAGTTCATGATCGTGCTCACTCCCAGGGATGGCGTTTCGCAAGAGATGCCGATGCCGTTCAACGTCATTTCGTCCTTCAAGAATTGGAGCAATCCAATCGGCGACGATCCGTTGGCCGAGTTTCCCGTTTGGAGAGAGTACTTCAACAACGCGCGCGGCAACGATCCGAAGGGTCCGGACATCCTCGAGACGCTGCAGGTTTACTGGACGAATGTGCCCGGAGAGCACGCGGTGTACATCCGGAAGACCAAGGACTACGAGGCGATCGTCGCGCACCCCGAACGCTACTTCAAGTGGCTCGCGAAAACGCCGTGCTTGCGCCGCGTTACGAGCGGCGAGCAGGGGACTGTCATGCGCATCTTTCCGAAATCGGAGGAAGGCGCAACAAGGCTCTTTGCTCACGGAACGCTGGCTTATTGTTCGAAGGCGGAGGCGGACGCTGCGTGCTTCGACTACAGCTTCGATATCGAAGGGTTGCTGACGGAGGAACGCGTCTTCGCGAATCTCTCCGAGATCTACCAGATGATGGGGAACATGTTGAGCACCAAGCTCAACCTCGCCGTTGTCGGCAAGATTCTCGCGGCGATCTTGGATGGCAAGGCGCCGTTCGAAGAGCACGCGCTCGCCTATGCTCTGTATCTCGACGAGATTCCGGGTGAAGAGCGATGGCTCGAAGCTTGGATCGCCCAGCACGGTTCCACTGCCGTCATGTCCAATCCGGGATTCGGAGACGAATTCGTTCGTTCCTCGCTCGGCAAAAAACCGGTCACCGTCACTTCTCCGAACTTGCGCGCGTTTCTGAGACGCTGCGGCGTGAAGGAAGCGAACGATTTCACTCCGAAGATGATCGAAGGCACGACTTTCAAGGTCGTCGATCTCGACGAAACGGAGAAAGCGCGCGCGCGTCAGGTGTATTCCGCCATGCGGCGCGAGTATCCGGACATCGACTTGCCGATCTATCCGTTCGAACCGCTCGCACAGGAGCTCCACTTGGTTGAGGGCTTTCTGCTCAAGACGGGGGATGGGACGCCGATCGGCATCTATCTGTTGAAGAAGATGTACCGTTCGACGCGCTGGCTCATGGTGGTGTTGAACCACGAATACCGGCACGTCCGGACGGATGCCTCAGACTTCTCGAAGCCGTTCGAGGAATGCGCCGATCAGGACGAAGGCCGTCTCTTGCTTGAGAAGCACGGTATCGAGGACGACACACCGTCCTCCGGCAAGCTTGCGCTCGAAGAGATTGAAATCGGATTTCCGTAGTTCGCAAAACCCTCGCCGTTCGGCAAGGGTTTTTCTTTTTACTCGGCGGCCGCCAGGACCTCTTCGAATGTCGTCAGGCCATCAAGCGCTTTGAGCAGGCCGTCCTGCGCCATGGTGATCATGCCTTGCTTCACCGCGATCTCCTGCATCTGGTATTCCGAGACGTTTCCGGAAAGGATGACCTTTTCGATCTCCGGACTCATCGTGAAAATTTCGTAGATGCCGACGCGGCCTCGATAGCCGGTGCCGCCGCACGCGTCGCAGCCTTTGCCTTTCCAGAAGACGAGCTTTTCGAGATCCGGCTTTTCGCCGCTCTCGGTCGTCAGGGCTCCGAGAATGTCTTTGATCTTTTTCAACTGCTCGGCGTCCGGTTCCGCCTGTACTTTGCAGTCCTCATGGACGCGTCGAACGAGGCGCTGGCCGATGACGGCATTGAGCGCCGGAGCAAGCAAGAACGGTTTTACACCCATCGACAGGAAGCGGGGGATGGCGCCGGCCGCGCTGTTGGTGTGGATCGTCGAGACCATCAAGTGGCCGGTGAGCGCCGCCTGGATGGCCGTCTCCGCCGTTTCGAGGTCGCGGATTTCGCCGACCATGATGACGTCCGGGTCTTGGCGCAGGATCGCGCGGAGACCTTTGGCGAAGGTGTAGTCCTTCGAAAGATCAATCGGCGACTGGTTGATGCCTTCGAGGCTGTATTCGACCGGATCTTCGAGCGTGATGATCTTGGTGTCCGAGGTGTTGAGCTTTTTCAAAATGGCGTAGAGGGTCGTCGTCTTACCGGAACCCGTGGGACCGGTCGTGATGATCATGCCGTTCGGTCGCTCGATTTCGCGCTTCAGCTGCTCGAACGCCTTGCCGCGGATGCCGAGCTGCTCGAAACCGAGGCCGATCGTCGACGGTTTCAAGAGACGCATGACGACCGATTCTCCATAGGAGGTCGGAACGGTCGAAACGCGGACTTCGGTTTTCTTGCCGCTCACGAAAATGGTAAAGCGTCCGTCTTGCGGGACGTTCGAGACGTTGATCTTGAGGCTGGAAAACAACTTGATGCGCGAGATGACACGCGGCCAAATGCCGCGTTCGAGGCGGGCGGCGTCTTGGAGCACGCCATCGATGCGGTAACGTACAACGACGTCCTTCTCTTCGGCTTCGACGTGAATGTCGGAGGCGTCGCCCTTGAGCGCCCCGGCGATAATGACCGTTACGGCATCGGTGACGTCGACGCCTTGTATCAGCGTATTCAGGTCCTTATACGTGTGCATCCGGTCCTGCTGCTTCTTGAGCTCTGCTTCCGTAATCTCGATGCCTTTCACGATTTTGTGGACCTTCGGCAAAGAGTCGTACAGCTTCACGGCGTGCTTGAAGCTCTCTTCGGAGATGATGTAGATGCCCACGTTTGCGTGCGCACGCTCGCCGATCTGGTAGGCCGCTTCCTGGACGTCCTTGCGCGAAGGGTCGATGGCGCCGACGCGCACCTCGTCGCCCGTCTGCAAAAAGACGACTGTCTGCAGCGCTTCCGACTGCTCCTGGGACAGAAGCGCGAGAGCTTCCGGAGAAATCGGAAAACCTTTCAAGTTGATGTAGGAAGCTCCGATCAGCGCGCCTCGTTTGGCGGTTTCGCGTTCTTTGGCCTGTAATTCAAGCTCGCGCATTTTTGCGTCGAACTTGGATTGAGCGTCGGGAGTCGTGACGCTCGGCAACCTGTTTTTTTTCAGCAGGTCTTCAATTGAGGCGTTTGCACCAGACATCGGATGTGTCGCTCTTCCCGAAGGAAGAGCCAGGGACTTATTTCAGCAAATGCTGGAACCAGCGGGCGAGCTTGGACGTGCCGCCGTGTCCGCGCACGTGCAATTTGGTGAAGAGCGAGACCCAGACCGCGTATTGGAACGCGGCCAGGAACCCGCCGGCGAAGGCGAGGAAGAGGACTCCGCAGAACGTCGCAAGAGCAGCGACAAAGGAGAGGGCAAAGCCGCTCTTCAGCAGCGAAGCTCCAAGCAGGAAAGGGATGAGCGCGATGCCGGCGGCGCTCATGATGAGGCCGATGCCGAGCGCGGCGAGAAGATTCACGCCGAAGAGGATCAAGGCCGTCTCGACGCTGATCAGCCAGTACTTGCGGAAGAGGGCGATCCCAGATTCGATCGCGGCGACGAACGACAGGCGTTGCAGTGCGATGTAGCAAGCGGCATACAGCGTGACGAAGCCGATGATGAGGGTGATCGGAATCAAGAAGATGAATCCGGAGAGGTAGGCGAGCACGCTCCAAATGTTGGCGTCGGCGAGATACAGCACCGTGAGCGCCAGGAGCAGGTAGAAGAACGCCAGGATGGCCAGACGCGAGAGGACGTTCAGCGCGAAAAGCGGCGCGAACATTTCGTTGCCGGCGGCGAAAAGGGAGCCGAACGTCGTTTTTCGATCGCGTACGCCGTCGCGCACGCCGACGATAAGGCCGCCTTGCGCCGAAATCACCACCCAAAAGGCAAGGAGGGTCAGGGCGATCGCGGTGAGGGCTACGAGGAGTATGACGACGATATTTCCGGCATTCAAGCCTTCAAGGGTCGTCGAAAGTTTTGCCCAACCCGGCAAGAGGCCGAGCGAAGCGAACCGGCCGAAATCTTCGCGCAGCCCGAGACGCCCGGTGCCTTGCACCAAGAGCTCATAGACGCCGCCGTTTCCGAGGAATGAGACGAAAAAACCTAGGAGCCAGAGCGCTTTGTTGGCGCGCACGGTGCGCCAAGCGTCGGCGAGAATGTGACGATAAAACGTGCCGGACGGTTTCTTGGCCATACTTCCTCCAAATAAGTCGAACATAGTGCTTTCAGTATACAGGATTCGCAGCCCCTTGCATAAAGAATGGATCCTTTGTTTAGGGTTCGAGCGCAGTCGCGCTGAGCGCGACGAAGTCGAGAACCGACCCGCTATGACGAAATGGAAATGGTATGTCTATATTCTCGAATGTTCTGACAACCTGTATTACACGGGAATGACTTGGAATCCTGGAATTCGTTATGAGCAGCATCTTTCGGGTCTTGGATCAAAATTTACTGGAAAACACGGCGTGCGGAGGCTGGTATACCTTGAGGAGCACGAGGATTTTGAGGTGGCTCGGCGGCGCGAGCGTCAAATCAAGGATTGGAGTCGTTCAAAGAAGGAAAAACTCATTCGTGGCATTTGGAGTAGCGAATGGTAGCTTCTCGACTGCGCTGCGCTCCGCTCGAAGAGGAACGATCCGGCTTCTCGACTCGGCTGCGCCTCGCTCGAAGAAGAACACAGGTACGGTTCGAGCGGAGCGCAGCGGAGTCGAGAACCATACCGAAAAGAAGCCTTACGGCTTCTTGAGATGGATCATCGCCATGTGGATCGCCTGCATCGTGTAGGCTTTGCGGTCGACGCGGCCTTCGGTGAGCAGTCCGACGGCGCCGACTGAGCTTCCGATTTTCGGATCATCCGTGAGACCGGCCGCGTAGAAGGCGTCGTTCATGTTCATGCCGTCCTCGAGCATCATTTTGGTGATGTTCACGGGGCATTCCCAAGCCGAAGAAATTCCGTGGCAGTAGTCGGTTCCGTTGTAGATCGCGCAGACGCAAATATCCATGCGCCCCGTGCGCGTGTACGGCACCTCCATCAGGCCGGATTCGAGACCGAAGGCGATTCCGCCTTCCCTCCACGCGGCCTTCGCGCGGTTCATGGCGCCGCGCACCGTTTCTTCCAACGTTTTCGGTTGATCGGACACGTCGGAGGCCGCGTCAAAACCCGTCACGTCGCATGAAGCGAACGCGGGATGATCGGTTAGCGCCTCGCGGACGGCGTCGACCTTGGCTGGATTCAGCGATCCGACGTAGATTTTCATGTAGGTATCTTAAAGGAAGGAGGGCGAGCGTCAAGGGTTGACAGACACTGCCTTCGCGCCTAGTCTCATCTCATACCGTTGGAGGCAACATGTCGAACGAACGAGTGCGGTGGTTGCTCGTCACACCTGAAGATGTCCCGTCTCCGCCTGGCGCTTTTGTCGGTGTCGTGATGTCGGATGGCGACTTCCGGTTGCACCTATGCTACGAGCGCGCACAGGCGCGCAAGATTCTCGATGCCGCGCCAGGTACGAGCGCGGAAACCCGCGCCAGGTTCCTTCAGATCCTGAGCGGATCCCGGCTTCCGGAGCGTTCGGACTTCTCGGGGTTCGTGATTCATGGCTGGGTCGCCGTCTTCATCCAGTCGCAGTTCGTCGACGAGAACGGAATGCTTGATAAAGAGGATGTCGAAGAATTCGGCGAACTGAAGAACGGGTATGACCTCTTCCTTTCTGGAGAGGGCAGCGGCACGCTCGCGCTCTTGATGGAATACGAAGAAGCTGAGTTTCGTTTCTGGGTGCTGCCGTCGCGCGCGGCTGCGCGTTACAAGCTCACGGCCGTTCGCTTGCGTGAAGAGGAAGAAGTCTATCAGGAAACACTTCGTGAGATCGACGAGAGTCAGTTGCCGGAAGAAGATGGTGAACGTGAGATGATCTGTATCGATGGCGGTCTTGGATGGATGCTCGCGCTCGCGGTCTATTGCAACATGCGGAGGATAGCGCGAGAGAACGAGTTTTCCACGTAACGCACAACCGGCCCCTTTCGGGAGCCGGTTCTTTTTATTTTTTCTCGGCGTGGACGATGTGTCCGCTGTCATTCACCCAGCATTTTGAAGCGAGTTTTACTTCGGGTTGCGTGTGGTAACGAAGTTCAAATTCGACCTCTGTCGGAAGTTCGCCGCCCGGTTTCTTGCCAAAGTTGTGCAAACCCATCATTGAGATCGCGCCACGTGCGTCTTTAAGAAGCGCGCCGCGATTGTTTTCGGACCGAAGACTAGCGCTATCGGCGATGGTAGCGCGGGTACCCTTGCGGTGCTCAAAGGTGACTTGCATGTCGTATTTTCCGGCCGGAAGAAGCATGCCGGGTTCTTTTGCCGCCTCCGCTTCATAGAATGCGGAAATCGCGTTCTTCGCTTCGAGGAGCGCGTCTTCAGCCGCGCGTTTTGCTTCCTTGGCTCTGGGCCAGAGCGTGGCTTGGGCGATTTCGTCGGCTTCTTTTTGATCTTTCGCGTTATTGTAAAAATCGTTGATGGAGGCATAGATCTGCTCACTCTCTTCGATCGCTGCCTTTGCCGCGCGCATGATAACTTCAACATCAATCGGTTTCTGCTCCACTCCAGTTTCGAGTAGTTCCTTCATATAATGGCACTCTAAAATAGAGTCCCGCCATAATCAAGAACCGGCCCCTTTCGGGAGCCGGTTCTTTTCATCTTGACACTTCGCGCTTTTTGTGGTAGGTTCCGCGCATCACTATTTGCCAAGGAGAAAGGTGATGCAGATCATTCTCAAGTCCGCGATCGCTCAGGACCCTCACTTCACGACGGAGTCGAAGAACTACGGAGGCCCGGTCGAGTACAAGGACCACGCGTTCATGGGCCACAGGCTCCAACCGAACCGTGACGGCAACTATGTCATGCACGTCGAGCTCGTGGGCTTCTACGACGTTCCTTCGCTCGCGCCCCAGCTGGCCGACTACGTCATCGGCGTGGAGATGCACGAGGAGTTCAACTGCCTGAGCGTCCGTCACCAGGGCCACTACAAGCTCGAGGGTGGCAGGGCGGAGGGCTATCTCCAGCGCAACTACCTGAAGATCGACGACTACGGTCCCGCCGACAAGGAGGAGGACTTCCCGCTCGATGGCGATCCCGAGATCGTCCGCGTGGCGCGCCTCCAGTACGAGCTGAAGATCCGCGCGGCGCTGCCGCAGGACGCGCTCTGCCTCTACCGGGCGATCCGCGCCGGCAAGATCCGTCCCATCGAGGACTGGGACGCGCCGATGGTCGACAAGTCGTAGTGGCGCGGCTCAACGCTTCGTAACGCAGAACCGGCCCCTTTCGGGAGCCGGTTCTTTTCTTTTACGCGGCCATGAGCGCCGCGAATTCTTCCTTTTCGATCGTCTCCTGCTTGAGGAGAATTTCGACAACCTTGTCCATCTTGGCGCGCTGCTCGCGGATGACTTTTTCCGCTTGCGCTTTGCCGTTCTGGATGAGGGCGGCGACTTCGTCGTCAATTTGAATGGCGATCTTTTCGCTGTAGTCGCGCTGCGAGTGAATCTCTTTTCCGAGGAAGATCATCTCTTCATGCTCGCCGTAGGTTCTCGGGGGGAGAACGTCCGACATGCCGAAGCGGGTAATCATGTCTTTGGAGAGAGAGGTCGCTTTGCGCAGGTCGCTCGAGGCGCCCGTCGTCAGCTCGTTGAAGATTTCCTTCTCGGCGACGTAGCCGCCAAGCATGACGGCGATGTCGTCGAGGAACTCGCTCTTCGTGTGCATGCGCTTGTCCTCGCTCGGGAGCTTGATCGTGTACCCGGCGGCGAAACCGCGGGAGATGATCGAGATCTTGTGAACGGGGTCAGCGTGCTTCGAGAAGTGCGCGACGAGGGCGTGACCGGCTTCGTGGTAGGCCGTGACCTTCTTCTCGTGCGCGTTCATGATGTAGCTCTTGCGCTCAGGGCCGAGCATGACTTTTTCGACGGAGTCGAGAAGCATGGCTTCTGTGACTTCCGTCTTGTCCTTGCGGGCGGCCAAAATCGCGGCTTCGTTCATGAGGTTGGCGAGGTCCGCGCCCGAGAAACCCGGCGTGCGTTCGGCCAGCTTGCGCAGGTTCACGTCGGCGGCCAGCGGTTTCTTTTTGGCGTGGATCTTCAGGATCTCTTCGCGGTCGTTCAAGTCCGGCGGGTCGATGACGACGCGGCGGTCGAAGCGTCCGGGGCGCAGAAGCGCCGGATCGAGCACGTCGGGGCGGTTGGTCGCCGCGAGGACGATCACGCCGGCGTTCGGCTCGAAGCCGTCCATTTCGGTCAGGATCTGGTTCAAGGTCTGCTCGCGTTCGTCGTGCGAACCGCCGAGGCCAGCGCCGCGTTGGCGACCGACCGCGTCGATTTCATCGATGAAGATAATGCACGGCGCTGTCTTCTTCGCTTTGGCGAAGAGATCGCGGACGCGCGAGGCGCCGACACCGACGAACATTTCGACGAACTCGGAACCGCTGATGTGAAGGAAGGGGACGTTGGCTTCTCCAGCGACAGCGCGCGCAAGCAAGGTTTTACCCGTGCCCGGCGAACCCATGAGCAGGACACCCTTCGGAATCTTGGCGCCGAGCGCCGAGAACTTCTTGGGGTTGCGCAGGAAGTCGACGACTTCCGTCAGTTCTTCCTTGGCTTCCTTCACGCCGGCAACGTCTTTGAACGTCACGCGGTTCTTGCCATCCTTCGGCACTTCACGAGCGCTCGACTGGCCGAACATCATGGCGCGCATGTTCTGGCCTTGGACGTTGCGCATCATCAGGTAGACGAATCCGCCGATGACGAGAAGGGGGAGGAGGATCGGCAGGAGAACACCGGCCCAGTAGCCGAAGCCGCCCGGTTGCTTCACGGCGAGCTCGACGTTTTGGAGCTTCTCAGCTTCGACGCCGAAGTCGCGGAGCGCCGAGACGAGCGAATCGCCCGACTCTTTGACGGTCTTCTCCTTCGTGCCGTCGGCAAGCGTCGCACTGATGTCGTTGCCTTGGATTGCGATCGATTTCACTTCGTCCTGTTGGATCTGTTTGGCGAGCGTGGAAAGATCCACGTTCTTCGGCTTGTTGCCCGAGAGGGACAACGTGGAGAAGACGACGCCGACGCCGATCAGGACGAGGAAAAAGAGGATGAGGTTGCGGACGACGTATTTAGGCATTGGCTTTGGGAGCCTCGGCCTCACTGGAACCGCCTTCTTCCATAGCCTTCAGCGAGAGGCCCAGGCGATGCTGTTCCGGCTCGATCGAGACGATTTTGAAGGTCATTGTGTCGCCGATCTTCGCGATGTCGGTGACGTTTTTGACCGGTTTTTTCGAGAGTTCGGAGATGTGCGCGAGACCGTGGATGTCGCGGTCGAGCTCGACGAAGAAGCCGAACGGGTTGATCTTCAGGATCTTGCCTTCAACTTTGTCGCCGATCTTGTACTTGTCGTTCACGGTCTTCCACGGATCCTGGATGAGCTTCTTCATCGAGAGGAAGATCTTCGAGCCTTCAATGCCGATGATTTCGGCTTTGACGACTTCGCCGACCTTCACCAGGTCGCGCGGGTGGTCGATGCGCTGCCAGGCGATTTCGGAAATGTGGACGAGGCCTTCGAGGTTGTCGAATTTCACGAAGACGCCGAAGTCGGCAATTGCGGTGATCGCGCCCTCGACGACGTCGCCGAGCTTGTACTTGTCGAGCACGCCCTTCTGGGCTTCTTCCCAAACGGACTTTTCGGAGACGATCAGCTTCTCTTCGCGCTCGTTCACGTCGATGACTTTGACTTTCATCGTGGTGCCGACGAAGCTCTTGAGCTTCTCGAGAATCTTGATCTTGTCGCCGCCGGAGACGCGCGGGTAGTTATCGGGGGAGAGCTGCGAAACCGGGAGGAAGCCGTTCACGTGGTGGACGCTCGCGAGGAGGCCGCCCTTGTTGGCTTCGATGATCTTGGCGTCGATCAGTTCTCCGGATTCCATGAATTTGCGGAGGACTTCCCAGGCTTTCTGCTGGCCGGCGTAGCGGAACGACAATTCCACCTCGCCCATTTCGTTTTCGAGGTCGATCACGGTCGCTTCGACGTCCTGGCCAACGGCCAAGTCGGCGTATTCGACGGCTTCCGCGAACAGTTCGCGTCCGCGGACGACGCCCGTCTTATAACCTTCAATATCGATGCGGATTTCGTTCTTCGAGAGGGAGATAATGACGCCTTTGACGACGTCGCCGACCTTCGGAATCTTGAGCCAGCTCTTGTCTTCGAGCAGGGATTTAAGGTCGACTTTGGATGTTTTGGTTTCTGACATAGGAGCGTTAAGAATAAAATTTTACCTAAATAAATTCGGGCCTCTTAAGAATTAATGGGGGCCGCCCGTTGGCCCCTTCGAGTCCGTCCCGAGTATAGGGGAAGAAGGGAGAATTGACAAGACCCCTCCTTTTTGGTATGAAACGAGGGTCCAAACAGGAGAAAAACCTTGAAATCACCCTTCTTTTTTCTTGCGGGGGCCATTGTCAGCGCGGTCGTCTTCCGCCTGCTCGGTCCATTCTGGGGCGGGCCACTCATCCTTGCCTTCTGCGTCGGCATGCACCTCAAGTTCCGGCGGGATAGACGGATACGGCATGCCGGATGGATCCTTCGCACGCTCAGCAGGTACGACGAAGGAGCGATCGCACGTCCAGGGCTCACACCCCTCGTTGGTGGGGACTTCGTCTCGGTTCCTCGACAGTGGCAGCTTGCCAACCAGCTCGCGAACGATGGCTTGATCGCTTTCGAGAAACTTCCGCCCAGACACTACCCGCCTGACGTAACAGGTGTCGTCATGACGATCACGCCCGAAGGGAAGAAGTGGCTCGCCGCTCATTCGCGAAAACCGGTCCTCCCCGTCGCCGAGCTCAACTAGGGCACCGCGGTTGTCGAATCGGTTCATACGGCAATGTAAGATCCTCGTCGCCAAAGCGTCGTACGCATATGACGCTTTTTTAATTTTCCCGCGAGGTCTATACTGCCCGTATATGAAGAAATCCCTTATTATTCTCGCTTCCGTGCTGCTTTTGGTCGGCGCTGGTTGCGAAGATCAGTTGAAAGACCGTTTTGAAGACACGACGCGATCGGCATCAGAAACGCGCGATACGAACGATGATAGCCAGCGCGACGAGGTCTCGTCGGACGACGTGCAAAAGGAAGACGGGGATAGGGTGAAAGGGGAGAGCGACGATAATAAGAACGAGATCGAGGACGAAGACGAGGATGAAAACGAATCCGACGACGATCGTCCGAGCACGACGACGCCGACTCCGGCACCGACGCCTTCGAATGGGACATCCGGCACGGTGAAGGCGTACGCGATGTCCGAGGTCGCCGTCCACAAGGATGCTTCCAGCTGCTGGACGGTCGTGAACGGTTCCGTTTACGACCTCACGTCTTGGATCGGCAAGCACCCCGGCGGTCCTGTCGTTATTACCTTGCTTTGCGGCCGCGATGGCAGCAGCGAGTTCAGCGATCAGCACGGCGGCCAGCGCCGTCCGGAGCAAGAGCTCGCCGGATTCAAGATCGGCACGCTCAAAAAGTAAATGCGAAAACCCTGCTACGGCAGGGTTTTTTCATTGACAAACAGGGAAAAATGTGATAGAACACGCGCGTCTTTATCAGGAGTCCTTTTTATGCCCGAAACGGAAGACGTTGTGCCGATCGCGGATGATGCTTGCGATTTTGCGGGAGTGTTGGCTCCGCGCGATTCGGTCGCGTGGAGTCCGGTACTGGACGCGCAAGAGCGAGTCCTCGACCCGTTCTGGAGCCGTCACTACGCAAACGTCGTGCTGTGTCTGGTGGTGGTCGCCTCGGTCAGCTATCGTCTGAATCCTCTCGAAGGAGTCGTAAGGAGCACGCATGGCTTCGTTGGAAGTCTTCTGTGCTTCTACACCAGCCTCAAGGTACTGAAATACGAGGCGACCGAGTTCAATCTGTTGATGAGACTCGTCACTGTTTTGTTTACATTCATCTGGTTGGCCTACGCTACGCTGAACCTCTATAACGACCTCAGTGCGTGATTCCTCGTACCCGCCTTTCAAGGGCGGGTGTTTTTATAGTGCGTTTGACTACGCCTGGGAACCACCGTATGGTTTTTTCAGTCTTCGCAGGAGTTGTGCATGCAGAACGAAGATTCTGTTGCGTCTCGCGTGCGGCCACAGTCCAGGCGCTCGACGGTTGTTCTTGTCGGCGTGCTGTCGGCCCTGCTCGCCCTTCTCTTTCCCACGCTCGTGATCGCGGTCTTCGAAGCGTTCTGCGGCATCCTCTGCGTCCTGCAACACGGGACGTTCCGGCGAGCCTATGTTGCCGCCGGGGTCGCTCTCTTCGCCCTCTCCGCCGTTCAGTTCACCTTGTTCTTCACCGATATTCGGCTCTCCTTCGGTTGGACGCTCTTCTCTACGTAAGGGTGTCTTTTTTTATACCGCGTGCCCCTTGCCCCGCCTGCGACCCGATGCTAAAGTAGGCACGTAAAACAGCCTCACACTGCCTCCCATGACGATCCAGTTTTTCGGGGTTTCCTGCTTCAAGATCACGACCAAAATCGGGAACGAGGAAGTCAGCCTCATCACCGATCCGTACTCGGAAAAAGTCGGCAAGCTCCCGCGCAATTTGAATGGAGATATCGTAACGATCAGCCGCCGCACGCACGAGCATCACAACAACATCGAGGCGGCGGGCGAGAAAGCGTTTCTCGTCGAGCACCCCGGAGAGTATGAAGTCCGCGGCATTCCGATTTACGGCACGCCCGCGACGCACGAAAAGAATGAGCCGAAAGATTACCATCGCAACACGATCTATCACTTCCTCGTCGATGACGTGCGCATGGTGCACCTCGGCGGACTCGATAAGCCGCTCACCGACGAGCAGCTCGCGCAGATCGGCGAAGTCGACGTGCTCATGATCCCCGTCGGCGGGGGAGACGTCTTGGCCGCCCAGGCCGCGGCTGACCTCGTGACGCGCATGGAACCGCGCGTGGTCATTCCGATGCATTATAAAATGAAGGACCTCGCGCTCACGGCCGGCGACGTCGCGCCGTTCGTCAAAGAACTCGGCGCCAAGACGATCGAAAGCGACAAGTGGAAGGTGACAAAGAAGGATCTGCCGCAAGACGAAACGTTCATCGTTCTTCTTTCCAAAGCCTGATGCCGCACGCAGCGCACAAAAAGCCCTCGCGCACCAAGGCTCAGCAGGAACTCCTGCTCGGCTTCTTGGTTGGTGTTTCGATGCTCGGCATCACGGGCTTGTACGCGCTGACGCTGCGGTACCAAGATGTCGGATCGCATGCCGAAGACGCGCCGCGCTGGTCGGCGCTCGCCGACGGTGTCGTGACGCGAGCTGCGCCCGTCAAAAAAGCGCTGCTCGACGTCGCTGACGCGGTCTCGACCGTCGCGACGGCGCATCAAGCGCAAAGCCAAGCGGTCCTGAATCTGAAAGCCAAGATCCTCTCCGGAGAAGCCGCCTCCGCTACTACGACTCCTGAATCGGAAACGCCCTGAATTTCTATGAAACCGCCTGAACAGACTTCCATCGACGAACTCAACGTTGGCCGCCTCGAACCTCGCTCGATCGTCGAGGAGGTGCAGGATTCGTATTTGGACTACGCCATGTCCGTCATTGTGAGCCGCGCGCTTCCGGACGTGCGCGATGGCCTCAAGCCCGTGCATCGCCGCATTTTGTACGCCATGTGGTCGATCGGTCTTCGCCCCAGCGCGAAATTCCGCAAATCGGCGAACGTGGTCGGTGAAGTCATGGCCAAGTACCACCCGCACGGCGACTCCGCCATCTACGACTCCATGGTCCGCATGGCGCAGGATTTCGCAATGCGCGCTCCGCTCGTCCACGGCCAAGGCAACTTCGGTTCGATGGACGGCGACTCCGCCGCGGCCATGCGTTACACGGAAGCCAAGCTCCACTCCATTTCCGAGGAGATGCTTTCGGATATCGATCGCGACACGGTCGATTTTGTGCCGAACTACGATGGAGCCCATAAGGAACCGACGGTGCTTCCCGCCAAGCTGCCGAACCTGCTGATCAACGGCACGCTCGGCATCGCCGTCGGTATGGCCACCAACATTCCTCCGCACAACGTCGGAGAAGTGTGCGACGCGGTCGTGCATCTTATCGAAAACAAGGACTGCTCGGTTGACGACCTCTTTGCGTTCATCAAAGGCCCCGACTTCCCGACGGGCGGCATCATTTACGACGCCAAGGAAATCAAGAAAGCCTACGCGACCGGCAAAGGCGGCATCGTCATGCGCGCCAAGACGGACATCGTCGAAACCAAGAGCGGTTTCAATATCATCGTGAACGAAGTTCCGTACCAGGTGAACAAGGCGCAGTTGCTCGAGAAGATCGCCGATCTCGTGCGCGAAAAGAAAATCGAAGGCATCAAGGACCTCCGCGACGAATCCAACAAGGAAGGCGTGCGCGTCGTGATCGAGCTCAAGCGCGACGCCTATCCGAAGAAGGTCTTGAACCGCCTCTTCAACCTGACGCAGCTGCAGGAGACGTTCCACGTCAACATGCTGGCGCTCGACGGCGGCATCCAGCCTCGCATCATGAACCTCAAGGCCGTTCTTGAGGCCTACGTGAAGCACCGTCAGGAAGTCGTCCGCCGCCGCACCGCTTACGACCTCGCCCGCGCCAAGGAGCGCGCCCATATTTTGAAGGGTTTGAAGATCGCGCTCGACAATCTCGACGCCGTCATCAAAACGATCAAAGCTTCGAAGGATAAAGATGAAGCTAAGACGAACTTGAAATCCAAGTTCAAATTGGACGACATCCAGGCGCAGGCCGTGCTCGACATGCGTCTTCAGCAGCTCGCCAACCTCGAAGCGAAGAAGATCACCGACGAGCTCAAGGAAAAGCTCGAGCTTATCAAGGAACTCGAAGCGATTTTGGAATCCCCGAAGCGCATCCTCGGCATCATCAAGGATGAGGTCCAAGCGATCCGCGACAAGCACGCCACCGACCGCAAGACGCAGATCGTCGCCCACGGCGTGAAAGAATTCTCGGCTGAGGATTTTGTCGCCAACGAGCCGACCATCGTGATGCTTACGGCGGACGGCTACATCAAGCGCGTCCACCCCGACACCTTCAAGCAGCAGTCACGCGGCGGCAAAGGCGTCGCCGGCATCGCCACCAAAGAAGAAGACATCGTGAGCCAGATGTTTACGACGAACACGCACGCTGATCTGCTCTTCTTCACGACGCGTGGACGCGTCTTCCAGCTCAAGGCTTACGACGTCCCGCAGGCTTCGCGCACCTCGAAAGGCCAAGCCATCGTCAACTTCCTGCAACTCGCGCCGAACGAGAAAGTCTCGTCGTCGATGGCGGCTTCCGAGCTCGTCGACGCCAAGTATCTCGTGATGGTGACGAAGAACGGCGTCATCAAGAAGACGGAAATTTCCGAATTCAAGGACGTGCGACGCTCAGGACTCATCGCTATCAAGATCCGCCCCGAGGACAACCTTGAATGGGTGAAGCCCTCTGGCGGCAATGACGACATCATTCTCGTCACCGCGCAGGGCCAGTCGATCCGCTTCAGCGAGAAAGACGTCCGCGCCATGGGCCGCTCGGCCGCCGGCGTGACCGGCATGCGCATGAAGGGCAAGGACGCGATCGTCGGCATGGACGTCGTCGACGGCAAGTCGGTCGACAAGGGCGCCTTCGACCTCATGGTCGTCATGGAACACGGCTACGGCAAGCGCACGAACCTCAGCGAGTATAAGGTGCAGGGTCGCGCCGGAAGCGGCATCAAGACGGCTGAGGTGACGGCCAAAACCGGCCCGATCGTTCAGGCGCTCCTGATCAACTCGAAAGATGACCGCGACGTGATCGTCATCTCCGAAAAGGGGCAGGTCATTCGCTTCTCGCTTGCGACCGTCCCGCAGCTCGGCCGCCAGACGCAAGGCGTACGCGTCATGCGCTTCAAGGCTGAGAAAGACTCCGTATCGAGCGTAACCCTCGTCTAATGCGCTTCCTCGCCTGGCTTCGTCATTGGATCAACACGGCCGTTTCGGCGGCAACGCGCGTGGATTTTTACCGCCGTCTCGACGAGCGCAAGCCCGGCGAGGCGGTGGCGCATCTCGCGCTGCTCTCGGTGTTCCTCTGGACGCTGCCGTTCGTCATCGTCTTTTTCGCGGACGCGAGCAAGGGCGCGAAGTCCCTCATGGAAGGGCTGCGCGCGCAGGTGCCCGCCGGCACCGTCTTCGAAATGAAGAAAGGCGCCTTCTCCAATTCGCTTTCCGAACCGCTCGTCTTCGGCGATAAAGAATTCAAGGTCATCATCGATAACGCTTCTGGCACTTCCGCGCTTCAAGCGGGGGAGAGCGGACTCATTGTCAGCGCTTCGGGCGTCTTGCAACGCGACCCTCTTCGCGAACAGACGATGTCGTTCGCGAAGGCGCCGGATTTCCGTTGGACCCGCGAGAACATGCTCGAGTCGATCGCCCGTTGGACGCCGCTCGCGCTCTTTGTCGGCGCAGTGCTCCTGTCGCTCGCGGTGTTCATCGCGACCTGGATCGGTTTCCTTATGAGCGTCGCGCTTCACGGGTTGCTCCTGTGGCTCGCTCTCAAGCTCGCCAAGCGCGCTTGGCCGTGGAAGCGCGCGTTCGTCGCTTCCGCCTACGCCGCGACGGGCCCGATCTTCCTCAATGCGCTTGTGAGCGCCGCCGGACTGAACCTGAGCGTGATCTCGAATGTCTGGTACTGGCTTATCTTGATCTGGATCGTCTACGACGTCATCGTCCAAGGCGCGCCTGCTCCCCAGAAAAAAGAACAATAAGATTCGTTGAAGAAAAAAGACCGATCACCGCCAGGTCGTTCGCACGTGTGCGACGGCTTGCGGGACCGGTCTTTTTCTTTTAGGCTGAGCGCGACCCGTAACACTGTTCCTTGGAGAGGAAAAAGGAGGACATCGTGTCCAGATTCGCACGACTCAGACGAAAGCCCGTCGATCGCATCGACGTGCTCTCGAATCCGAATGCCGGCCTAGGCAAGAATCGCACCATTGCCGCCAGCACGCTGGCGAAGCTCGACGAGGTCTTCCTGTCGTCTGGTTCCGAGGTCGAAGTCCGCCATCGCGCGACACGCGACTTGGAGCACCTCGACCAGGTAATCGACGAGATGGTGCCGAGTCCGCCAAGAATGATCATCGTCATCGGAGGCGACGGCACTGCGCAAAAGACGCTCGATCGCATCATCAAGAAGTTCGTCGCGGCAGGCATATCCGTGCCGATGATCATGATCCTCGGAGCCGGCACGGTGAACGCCGTTCGCGGCGCGCTCGAACTCCTTGGTTCCGATCCCGAAAAGGGACGCAACAAGGTCTTTGAGAAAATCCGTCGCGGCCGTCCGCTCGACATCGTTCATCGCGACGTGCTCAAGATCAGCGGCGAACACGGTTTTCTCGAACACGGCTTCATTGTCGGGTTGGGACTTCCCGTGCGCTTCCTTGAGCGGTACTACCAGCACGAGCCGCCCCGCGGCTTCTGGCGCGCGCTCTGGACCGTGCTGTGGTCGTGTTGGAACGAAGTGGCGCGCTTCCTGCCGCCCTGGCGCCGACGTTCGCTCGCGCACCGGTTCCCCGTGCAGTACGAGCTGTGGAGCGACCAAGCGCAGATCGCGGTGGGGGACGACCGTTTTGCCGGCATCGTCATGTCGTCGGTCGAACAGATCGGCCTCGGCTGCAAGCTGACGCACCGCGCGCTCGAGGAGCCCGACCACTTCCATGCCGTCCTTTCGCGCATGGGTACCGTGCGAACGGTATTCAACGCACTGAACATGTTCCTTGGCGCGCCGATCTGGGGCAGCGTGGTGAGCGAGGTCGTGACCAAGGTTGTGCTCCGTTTCAAGGAGCCGACCGCC
>JBPOIQ010000032.1:0-3361 GCA_052034355.1 Minisyncoccota bacterium | reverse complement strand
GGAAAACCTGAAACGCGGACTCCTTGCGACCGGGTACGTCGCTGGCAAGAACGTCAACCTCCCGATCTTGAATAACGTCATGATCAAGATTGAAGGTTCATCGATCCAACTGATCTCTACGAATCTTGAGATCGCGGTTCGCTGCATCATTCGCGGAAAGGTTGATGAAGCCGGTGAATATACGGTTCCTTCCAAGCTCTTCATGGAATACGTGAATCTTCTTCCTGAAGATCGCGTTGATATGGAAACGACGGAGGCTTTTCTCAAAATTGCCTGCCGTAAGAATTCCACGAAGATCAAAGGAATTCCGTCCTCAGAGTTCCCTCTTATCCCGACCGTCGACCGCCAAAAGACGCTTTTTATCTCAGGAAGCGTTCTGAAACGAGCACTCGGACAGGTAAACTTCGCAATTTCTTCGATTGAATCCCGGCCGGAACTGACAGGCGCCCTCTTCAACGTCAATCCGTCCTTCGCTCAAGGATCGCTCGTGATTGCCGCGACCGATAGCTACCGCCTCTCTGAAAAAACGATTGCACTTGAAGCAAAAGCGGGCACGGCCTCCTCAAAAGAAGCTTTCTCGTTCATTGTCCCTGGAAAGTCCCTTCAGGAAGTCGTCAGAATCCTGGCACTGTTCAAAGACAGCGAATTGGAGGCTGAACCGGTTGAAATTGCCTTTAGCGAAGGCCAGGTCGCCTTTAGCTTCGGGGACGTGGAACTGATTTCCCGTCTCATCGACGGCCGTTATCCGGATTACCGGCCCATCATCCCTGAAAAGTATGTCTCGGAGGCGGTCTTCCGTCGCCCTGATGCCGTCCAGGCGGTCAAAGGAGCGTCGTTGTTCGCCCGCGCGGGTCTTCAGGACGTCCACTTCAAAATGGACCCTACAGAGGGTCTGGTGGTCTCCTCGAGCGAGGGTCAGATGGGAAAGAACGACAGTACGGTCGATGCCGAGATCTCGGGTCCTCAGAATTCGATCGTCCTGAACTATCGGTACTTCCTGGACGGACTCGCCGCGCTCGAGACGCCCAAGGCACGTATGCGGATCATTGATGCAATGAATGCATGTCTCCTGGTGTCGGACGGAGATTCCGAAAAAGAGAAGTTTCTCTACATCGTGATGCCGATCAAGCAATGAAAAAAATCCCCCGACGAAGGTCGGGGGATTTTTTTAGTTCCGAATCGTGACGGTTCGACCAAGGAACTCTTGCACTTCGTTGTTCGGTAGAGTGATCACCGCTTTCAAGATGTACTTTCCGATCGCTGGCGGCGTATCCCATGAAACGGATACTCCGTTAGTGGTGGGATTCGTGAGCGATCCGATGGAAATTGGACTTCCATCGCCTTCAAGAGGTGTTGCGACAATCTCCGCTTTGGCGATACCGGCTTTTTCCGAAAGACTTGCGTCGATGTAGACGGGGAAGATGCTGGCACGATACGTCGTATCAACGGAGGGTCGCAGCCAGGTGAGTTGGAGAGGAACGCCAGCGGCTGTCATGTTGATCGTAATGTCTTGTGAGCCGGGAACCTCGATGTCGTCATAGGCCGTCGCGCGAAGGGTGTAGAAACCCTTGCCGAACGTCGACGGGAGAGTGATCGTCGCGTCCCACGGATAAGTGGTCGCTGTCGCGACTTTGTATCCGTCGATCGAATATTCGACGCGACGAACGCCGCGCGTAGCTTCCGCTTGAATGCGAGCGACAAAGCTTCGTTCATTTACGACGGCATTGTCGGTTGGCATAAGGAACGTCACATGCGGCGCATCGGCTCCGACGTGCACGTCGTCAACTTCCGTCGGCGGCGGTTCTGTCGTGATCCAATTGTTTTTTCTCGCCCATTCTTCGACGGCGCTTTCCCAGGCCGGTGCCTGCGGATCATCGAGGGGATTCGTCGGATAGGGGCCGCGCGGATCATCCCTATTCACGTAATAGAGGATGTCGTGTGCTTGGCGGTAGACGCGTTCTTCAATCGCTGTGAGCGGAGTGAATTCCGTCGCGAGTTTTCCGGAAAACTTATCGACTTTCACGCGGACTTCGCCGGCCTGACCGTCGAGGACGGGCTTGCCGGTGATGATCGGTTCGGGAGGCGTGAAGGATTCATTCGGCATGTCAGCGAGCGCTTGCTTCATATAGTCCTGCCAGATCGGCGCGGCAACGCGGCTGCCGTCGGCTCTACCTTTCATTTCTTTAGCGTCGCTATTGCCGACCCAAACGCCCGTCACCAAGTTCGGAGTGTAACCGACTGTCCAAGCGTCAATAAACTTGTTGGTCGTACCGGTTTTTGCCGCTGCTTGGCGACCCGGGAGCATAAGGTAATTCTTGTCACCAAAAACATACGCGCGGTTTTCGTTGTTCGAAAGAATGTCGTTGATATTCCGTGCCGTTTCGACGGCCATGACGTTTTCTTTCGGTTCGTCCTTCCATTCCTCGAGCGTCTCACCGGCCGCGCTCTGCACTTTCAGGAGATATGACGGCGCACGATACGTACCTTCCGTCGCAAAAGCACCGAAGGCCGCAACATGTTCTACGAGGCGAACTTCCGCTCCACCGAGGACGAGCGAGAGACCGAAACGACTGCGATTCTGAAGCGTGCCGTATCCAAGACTCTCGGCAAAGTCGATCGCGCGATCGATACCGACAAGATACAAGGCCTTCACGGCCGGAATGTTCAGCGAACCGCCGAGTGCTTTCTTCAGCGTGATCGGACCGCGCTCTCCGAGATCGTAGTTATGCGGTTGATACGGAGCTCCGCCATCCGTGGGAAATTTCGTTTCGACATCGAAGACGACCGTGTTCGGGGTATACCCTTTTTCAAACGCGGCCGCATAGACGATCGGCTTGAATGACGAACCGGGTTGTCGCGCGCGCAAGGCGATGTTGACATTGCCATCGATCTCTTCGTTGAAGTAGTCGGCTGAACCGACCATGGCGAGCACTTGGCCGGTTTTCGGATCGATCGAAACGAGCGACGCATTTGAGCCGCCGTTCTTCGTAACGACATCCATACCAGTCTTCACCGCCTCTTCCGCAAACTTTTGCTTGTCGTAGTCGAGCGTCGTAATGACGTTCAATCCGCCCGCTTCAACTTCTTTTTCTCCGTAGCGTTCGGAAAGAAGTTCTTTTACATAGAGAACGAAATGCGGAGCCTCGATAGAATCGCGCCGCGGTTTTACGCGCGCGAGAATATCTTCCTCTTTCGCTTTGGTGACGGCTTCCTGGGTCATGTAGCCCTCCTTTTCCATTCCGTCGAGAATGAAATTTTTCCACCAAAGCAATTCGTCCGTGTGCGATCCGTGCGGCGACAATCGTGAAGGTGCTTTGTTGAGAGCGGCAAGAAGCGCGGCTTCGGCGGCGTCGAGATCTTT
>JBPOIQ010000017.1:0-3394 GCA_052034355.1 Minisyncoccota bacterium | reverse complement strand
TCGGCGGCGTGCCGGATCTTTCCGGAGACGCCCGTTCGGTCTCTTCGCTCACGCGCGAGGAACGGCGCGTGTTGCTTCAGAACGTGTCGCAGGCGCCGGATCGCTTAGCGGTCGCGCGCACGTCGCTCGAACGTGCCTTGGCGGCTTGGGACCGCGTCGAAAAAACGCCGTTCACGGAAGGGGTGCTCGCCTCGATCGAGCCGTATAAGGAACAGCTTCGCGCCATGCGCGATCTCATGTCGCACGATCTTTCGCCGCTCGCGATGTTGCCAGCGATCTTCGGCTATCCGGAGCCGAAAACGTATCTTTTCCTGATGCTCAATAATACGGAGCTTCGTCCCGGAGGCGGATTCGTCGGTACCTACGGCATCTTGGATCTTGCGGATGCCGAGATTACGAAGTTTTTCACTGATGATATCTACGCGCTCGACGGACCGTCGGAAGCCTATTTGAACGAAACGCCGCCCGAGCCGCTCAAGAAGTATCTGCGCGTGCCGAGTTGGTACATGCGCGATTCCAACTGGTCGCCGGACTTCGCGGTGTCCGCCATGAACGTCGAAAAATTCTATCGCCTCGAAGGCGGCAAGGAGACTCTCGATGGCGTGATTGGCATCACGCCGACCGTCATTTCGAAACTTCTGGCCATCACCGGACCGATCACGGTCGACGGCTCGACCTTCACGTCTGAAAACGTCGTGGATGAACTCGAATATCGCGTCGAGGTCGCGTTCTGGACGGACGGTACGCCGCAAGCGCAACGCAAGGATGTCGTCGGCAAACTCGGACAGGAACTCATCAAGCGCTTGCTCGGCACGAAGCTCTCGCAGCTTTCTCAGCTTGCCGACGTCGCGCAAGAGGCTATCAAGGAAAAGCACATCATGGCGTATTTCCATGATTCGACAATACAATCGTTCGCCGACGCGAGCGGTTGGACGGGCCGTTTCCGCACTCTGTCGGGTGATCGCTTGGCAATCATCGATGCCAACCTCGCTTCGCTCAAGACGGATGCTGTCATGGATCGAAAAATTTCCTATACGCTGAGGCCCGAAGGCGATTCATGGATCGCGCGCGCCAGTATCACGTATAAGAATAACGGGCGTTTCAACTGGAAGACGACGCGCTACCGTACGTACGCGCGGTTTTATGCGCCGATTGGTAGCACGCTCATCAAAGGCGAGGGGATGATGGTCGACGACAAGCTGAATGATCCGAAGCGTCGCCCAGGAACGGTTGATGTTTCGCAGGAGCTCGGCCACACCGTTTTCGGAGCATTCATTTCCATCGAGCCTGGCGAGACGCGCACGCTCGCGATGGAGTACCGCGTTTCAGATGCGGTCGCGAAACTGATCCGTTCCGGGGCATATGTTCTCGACGTCCAAAAACAGCTCGGCACGCTCGGACACGGTTTGACGCTCGACCTCGATTTTGGTAAGAACGTAGCGCGCGCCACACCTCCTGAAAGCTCGAGTCAATGGGGCGATACGCGCTACCGTTTATCCACCGATCTCCGCACCGACCGGCAGTTCTCTGTTGGCCTGAAGTAATTTCCCGCGAATGTTCATCAAGAAGATCGGCATCGACCTCGGCACCACGACGGTCCTGGTCTATGCGCCCAAGCGCGGCATCATCATGAACGAACCGTCGGTCGTCGCTATTTCGACGATCGATAAGAAAATTTTGGCTGTCGGCAAAGAGGCGAAAGAGATGCTCGGCCGCACGCCGGACACGATCGTCGCTGTACGCCCTCTGAAAGAAGGTGTTATCGCCGATTACAAGACGACCGAAGCCATGCTTCGGTATTTCATCAACAAAGCCGTCGGCGGCGTGCGTGTATTCCGTCCGGAGGTCATGGTCGCCGTTCCTGGCGGCATCACGTCCGTCGAACGCCGCGCCGTCATCGACGCGACGATTGCCGCAGGCGCGCGCGCTGCCTACATCATCAAAGAACCCGTCGTCGCCGCGATCGGCGCCGATATTCCGATCGGCTCGCCGTCGGGTCACATGATCATCGACATCGGCGGCGGCACGGCCGAAATGGCCGTCATCTCGTTGGGCGGCATCGTCGCCTCCGACTCGGTGCGCATCGGCGGCAACAAGCTCGACGCCGCGATCACCGAACACGTCCGCCGCAAGTACGGCATGACGATCGGCGAACGCACGGCTGAAGAGATCAAAATCACAATCGGTTCGGCGCTCTACCTCGACGAAAAGTTGTCGATGGAATCCAAAGGCCGCGACATGATCACGGGCCTGCCGCGTACGATTACCGTCACCTCCGACGACGTGACCGACGCCATTCAAAACGAACTCGAAGAGCTTATCGCCGCAACAAAGGAAGTCTTGCGCCGCACGCCGCCGGAACTCTCCGCCGACGTCATGGAAAAGGGAATGATCCTCTCCGGCGGTTCCTCGCAGCTGCGCAACCTTGATCGTCTCCTGGCAAAAGCCACCGGCGTCCCGGCCTACGTTGCCGACGAGCCGCAGCTTTGCGTCGTCAAAGGTACGGGCATCGCGCTCGAGAATCTTGAATCCTACAAGCGCTCAATTTTGGCGATGCGGTAAATCCATAAGCCGAACCGCTTCAATATGAAAAAGAGGATTCTGAAAATAGATTGCATAACCTGTGATCTCTTCGGTATCTCGATTGACGGTGTATCGTATAATTGCAAGAATTGCGGTACAAAATGGCCGGTGCAGAAAGTAGAGAGTGATATGCAAGGGGAATTAAGCGAGGGATGGAAGAAAATAACTAGTCAAAAAGACGCGTCGTAGAAAACAAAAAACTCCCCTTACAGGGAGTTTTTTGTTTGCGGGACCGGAATCGTCAAATCCAGCTTAGCGCAAAATGTTCGATCGGTCAATATTTGGCTTGGAGATGCCGGGACTCGAACCCGGAGAATCTGGAGTGACGATTCCGACCCCGCACCATGCCATCCCCGTGCTGTGTGTACCTATCATAACGTTGTTTTTTCATGCAAGAGGGGCAGGATACGCGTGGTACCGGAGGTGCTCACTGTCACGCAAGAAATCGGAAAAGCTCTACAAGATCTGGAAAAACGGCAAGTTCATCGCATCGAAGAAGCTCGGCAAGTTCGCCGGTATCTTGACGCAGAAGATCTTCGGTCGGCTCGATTGCTGGAGCGGCAAGCGCGCCTTGAAGAAGAACCGCGTATTCTTCCACACTTGGGAGGATGCGATCGCATCGGGGATGCGCCCCTGCAAGCACTGCAAACCCGCGTCGTAGCGCGGGTTTTTCTTTTGAAAGCACCGTTCGTGATACAATTCCTCATATGAAACTCCGCTGGAATTGGAAACGGTGGCCATTGGCCGCGCTCGCGTTCGCCTCCGCTGCCGCGCCCGCGCTTGCACACGAGAAGTGGTATGTCGATCATCG
>JBPOIQ010000070.1:0-3249 GCA_052034355.1 Minisyncoccota bacterium | reverse complement strand
ATTCGTCGCCCCACTGGTTGATCGCCCGCTTCACGCGCGTCTCGCCCGTGTTGTATGAAGCCGCCAAATATTCGTCGACGCGCGCAGGATCGACATAATGCAAGTCTTTGACGGAAAGAGGCATCGAGGCCAAGATCGCATCAAGATAGGCGATTTGCGCCTTGATCGCGTTGACCGGATCCGACATTCCCTTCGTAAAATCCGTGACAAGGTTCAGCTCCTTGCGCTTGGCCATCATGGCGTACGTGCTCGGAATGAACTGCACGAGACCGAGCGCGCCAGCGGAAGAACGCGCGTAGATGTACGCCTTGTCCTGATTACCACCCATCGTCACGTAAAAAGCGTCCATCGCCTCTTGTGCGTTAGGACCAGAGAGGGCGGGCAAGCCGACGTGTTCAATGATCGCAATTCCTTCGACGAGATACGGGTCGACGACGTCGGCCATCAAGCGGTCCGGAAAGGCGCGCGATCGCACGCCGGACGAACGGAGAGCCTCATACGCCGCGTCGATTTCGAGTCGTAGGACGTTCTTTCCCCACGCGGCCATTTCGGGCGTATGCAAACTGTCGGAATACGGCGTATAGACGACGTCGTGCAATTCGTACTTCGGTTTTTTCTTGGAAACGGAGATATCCTTGAAGATGGGGTAACGCACAGCGACAACGATGCGCTCCCCCGAATCGACGACGAACGTCGAATTCACGCCGTTGCTGCGCTTCACGCTGACCGAATAGGCATCAGGCGCATCGACAAATTTGAGCTTCGTGCCATTTTTACTGGCTTCAAGATACTGGATCTCGTTCGTTCGCGAATTCCAAACCGCGAGCGTGACATCGACCCAAACGTCGTAGCTCGTAACGACATCGGGTTTTTTCTTTTCGGCGGCATCGATGCGTTCTTGCAGCACGGCACGGGCGCGCAGTACGGCATTCTCGAGTGTCGGCGCCGCTTCGCTTTGCTCCACAGGTTCGGGCACTGGAGGAACATCCGGAGTTGCCGTCGCTTCGATTACTTGTCCCGTCGAATCCTGCGCATCAAGCAACTTCATGAGCATGCCGCGTGATTCCGCGGACAGGCCGGTGGCGGGATTGTAAAAACGTCCATCAGTCATCTCAAGCATGACAGGACCCTCGGCCTTTGCCGAAGAAACGCCGCCAAAAAACGAAAGGCTCACGAGAGCGGCGGCTGCGAAGCGGGTGCGAAGTGTCATAGGCATTCAATCAGATAGACGTGAGGTTTCGGCGATTCTTACAGCGACGAAGTTCCAGTCGCCGCAAGATCGAAATCGCGGTAGACGTTGCGCGCGTTCCAAAGCAAGTATCCTTTGCCGCCTTGGTCGCGTACCGCCCTGATTTGCGCGCGGATTTTCTCGGCGTCGTACACCGCGCCGATATCGAAAGCTTGGAGCCAAGGGCGGTGGTGCGCGAGAGGAACGTCGCAAGGCAGAAGAAACGTCGACGTCGCACTCTTCGTTCCACGCGCGACTCCGTCGCATTCTTCCTGACGCAGCGCGTAGAGGCGATTCGCTTTTTTTAAGCTGTCGGCGACGATCTCGTACGGATAATCGGCCGGGTTCTGGAAGCCGAGCGTTCCTTTTCCGTAATGGGAAGGATACACCATCGCCGAGACCGCCGTACCGTTTGGCAACGCGTCGACCAGGAGCTGTCCGATGCCGAGGTCGTAGTCAAGATACCACGTCACGTAGCCGAAGAGGTCGTAGGAGACGGGAATCCCCTCTTTTTTTTCAAGTTCCTCATGCATGAAACGGAAAAACTCGCGCAAGACTTCATGCTTCGGCCGCTCTGCATCATGCTTCGCGTAGACGATCGATTTCATGTCGCCATCGCTCGGAAACCGAATATAATCGAACTGAATCTCGTCGAACCCTCGCGCATACACCTCTCGCGCAACCTCCGCGTTATAGCGCCACGCGGGTTTGGAGGAAGCGTCGATCCACGTTACACCCTTGTAGTCGGCCCAAACGCCTCCGGACGCCTTTTGAACCGCCTCGCCGGGAAAGCGCGCTACGTATGAAGGATCCTGAAACACGAACACGCGGGCAATGCGGTAAAGCTTTCGCTCGCCAGCCTCTCGCAGAACCTCGTCGAGATCCTTGATCGTCGCCTCTTCCGGAGCGTGGGACGCGAGCGAGACGCGCTCCGGCATGAAAGCCAAGCGCCCATTTGCATCCTTGATATCGATCACGACTGCGTTCATGCGATTGCGCTCAAGATACGAGAAGAGCTCCGCGCGCGTTTGACGCGAAGCTGCTTTGGCCGCGGTCATGTAAATTCCACGCACCTCTTCCGGCATCGGCACATGCGACACCGGAGCGCCTTTCTCTTCGACAACCGCCGCGTCCGCATGCGGCACATAGATCGTCCCCGCCCAATCGGGAACGGGAGCGGTGAAATAGATACCGAGAAGCAGTGCCGTACCGAGGAACACGAACCAGCTGCACGCTTGAATCGGCGCGTGCCAACGTACGTTCGGATCCTGCAGCGCTGTTCGTGAATCATCCATGCTAGCGGGCGTACGGCGGTTGAGCGTCAAGACGCGTCGTGAGCGCGAGCAAAACCTCTCCGCGCGCGACGCGAATTTTTACGGCATCGCCCACGCGTAGCGATTGAATCGCTTTCGCCAAGGTCATTTTTCCTTCAAGTTTTTTCCCGTTAATTTCCAAGATGATATCGCCGTCCATAAGGCCGGTCGCCGCGGCGGGGCTGTTCGGCAGCACGGCGACCTGTCCCGGCTCGTCGGTGCCGATCAGGGCGCCGTAGGCATAGGCCAGTTTCCGTTCAAGCTGCAATTCCGGCGTAATCGGGAAATACCGGACGCCGAGCCGCGGACGAGCGATCGCTCCGTACAGGCGATACGAGTCCGTCACTTTGCGGATCTCCGAAACAGGGATGGCGAAGCCAAGCCCTTGCGCACTGCGTTCAACCGCAGTGTTCATGCCGATGACCTTGCCATCGAGGTTCAGAAGCGGTCCGCCGGAATTTCCGGAGTTGATTGCCGCGTCCGTCTGGAGCAGCTCCTCGAGCCGTTCGGTCGCGCCCGTAACATTATTTTCCGCTTCGACTTCGCGGTTCACGCCGGAGAGAACGCCGCGCGTGACGGTGTTGGCGTATTTGCCGAGCGCATTCCCGATCGCGATCGTCGTCTGTCCAAGGCGGTAGGCATCATCGGCTTCAAGCGCGATGGTCGGAAGGTTTTTCGCGTCAATTTTGAGCAACGCAAGATCGTTGA
>JBPOIQ010000064.1:0-30719 GCA_052034355.1 Minisyncoccota bacterium | reverse complement strand
ACGCGCTATCAAGAACGCGCGCATTTGGTATTCCTGCTTGATGCCGCGCTCGTGACGATTGCGCTTTCGCTCCTCGGCCTCGCGATGTACTTCCGTTTCGGCTATCACCCGCTGCGCGATGATTTCAGGCTCATGTTGTTAACCGAACAGACGATCGTCGCGGGAGAAGAAACACGTTTCATTGTACGCGTCGCAAATGATGGGAAAATGCCCATACACGACGCGTTATTGAACGTGCGCCTGCCAAATCGCTTCATTTCGACGCAGTTGCCGGAATCGTATGATCCAGTAACGAAGCAACTACAGATCGGCGACATTGCCGCAGAATCGAGTCTGGATTACGTTTTTCACGGAACGATCCTGGGCCTACCTCAAGCATCTGAGATTTTTGTTCGCTTCGCTGCGAAAAACGAGAATGGCCAGTCTGACGAACTCCTGACCAAAGGAACGCTGCGCTGGGGCGGCAATGCCGTCATCACCGCTTTCGAACTTCCACAAGCTGTCGTTCCCGGCCAAACCACGACCTTTCGGCTTCGCGTCAAAAACGGTTCCGCATTCGCCTTCGACAAAGCCGTGATCAGGCCGTCCTGGCCCGCCGGCTTCCGTGTACAAAAAGCGACACCGCCCGTGTACCGCGACACGATCGCGCTTGGAAAACTTGAACCGGGAGAAGAAGTCTTTGTGGATGTTTCGGGGCGCTTCAACGGTCTCGCCGACATCGTCGAATTCGACGCCACACTCTCCGGCGACGTCAACGGCGAACTGCTGGATCTTTCCGGCACAAGCGCCACCGTTCGCGTCGCTGCCGTCGACTTAAAACTTGCTGCCGTTTTTGATCCGGCCGCACCGGCTATCGCCCAGCCAGGCGATGAGATCCCCGTTATCGTGCGCTACCGCAACGAAGGCCTGCAGACGATCAAGGACCTGAAACTCGCCATCGCTCCCGAAGTGAACACGCTGGGAGACGTGCGCTGGGAGACGTCGAATCGCATCGCTTCGCTCGGCGCCGGCGAACAGGGAGAACGCAAAGCTTTCGTACGCGTACGTGAAACGATTTCTCGCTACGCCGTGAATCCGGTGTTTCGCGCAACCCCTCAAGCCGTCTTCTCCATCGACGATCCGAAGGTAATCGACGCGCATGTCGGCGGAACCGCGGTGGAAACCAAGATTGCCGGAACGGCTCGCTTGCGCGCGGTCGCTCGTTACTACACGAGCGAAGGCGACCAGCTCGGACGCGGACCGCTTCCGCCACGCGTCGGCAAAACGACGCGCTATTGGATCTTCGCGAGCCTTGAAACGGGCGCGACGCAAACCACGGACGGGTTCGTGAGCTTCCGCCTGCCTCCGAACGTCGCTTGGACCGAGCGCGCCGCCGTGACGGTCGGACAAGATCTCGTTCTTGAAGGCGACCGTTTGGTGTGGCGTCTCGGCGCGACCGATCCGCACGCCGGAATCCTGCACGAAGCGCCGAGCGCCTCCTTCGAAGTCGCACTCACGCCTACGGCCGAACAGGCTGGCAGTGCGCCTCTGCTCTTGTCTGCCGCCTCCTATACAGGACAAGACAGCTGGACAAACACTTCTTTGACCTCGACCCAGGCCGGCCTGACCACCCAACTCCCCAACGACAGCGGCGTGGCCGGTCGGACGCAGGTTCGGCCATAAAGCTCTATAATAAGCCAAAAATCGGCCTTTCCAGGGCCGGTTTTTTAACTGTCTCGCCACCTTGACAAAACCAGCTATTTCTGCTAGAGTACACGGTTAATTCAGCTGGGTTATCCCCTAACCCGACGTCTTATGCGTATCGCCATCATTGGCTCAAAAGGCATTCCGGCCAAGGCCGGCGGCATTGAACGGCACGTTGAAGAGCTCGCTCCGCGTCTCGCGAAGCGCGGCTTTAAGGTGTCTGTCTATACCCGCCCTTGGTACACGGGTTCCCGCAAGACGTCGCTGAATGGCGTGCGCTTGATTCCGCTCGCCTCCATCAAGACGAAGCATCTCGACGCGATTTCCCACACGTTCGTGTCCACGCTTCACGCGATGAAGGAAAACTTCGACGTCTACCACTACCACGGCGTCGGCCCGGCGCTTCTCGCTTGGCTCCCCCGCCTCTTCCGCCCATCGGCGAAAGTCATCGTGACCTTCCACTGTCTCGACCGCCGCGTCGAAAAGTGGGGCTTGATCGCCCGCACGATCCTGAAGTTCGGCGAATGGGCCGCGACGCATTTCGCCCACAAGACGATCGTCGTCTCGAAGTCGCTCGCGCATTATTGCCGCGAGGTCTACGACTGCGCCGCCGTCTACATCCCGAACGGCGTGAAAGTTTCGAAGCCGCTCATGAAAGACAACGCCGTGCTTGAGAAGTTCAATCTCAGCAAGGGCCGTTATGTCGTGATGGTTTCGCGCCTGATCCGTTCGAAGAATGCCGACAAACTGGTGACGGCCTGGCGCCGTCTCAAAGAGACTTCGTCCGATCTGCGTGTCATGGGCATGAAGCTCGTGATCGTCGGCGACGGCGATGCGAACGACCCGTATGTCTGGGAAGTGCGCGGCAAGGCCGCTGGCGCCAAGGACATCGTCCTTACGGGCGCTCGCTACGGCGGAGAACTCCACGCCTTGATCGCCAACGCGGCGTTTGCCGTGCACCCTTCGGCCTCCGAAGGCATGCCGATCGCCGTGCTTGAAAAGATGGCGCACGGGAAAGCCGTGCTCGCCTCGAACATCCCGGAACACCTGGAGATCGTCGAAGGCCGCGGCTTCGCTTTCCGCCTCGACGACGAACGCGACTTGATGCTCCAGCTCTACTGGATGATGACGCATCCGCGCGCTTGCGCCGAGATGGGTCTGGAAGCGAAAAAGCACGTCGCCACCTACTTCAACTGGGAGAAGATTGCCAAAGAAACCGCTTTCCTGTATACAACGCTGGCGCCTGCGACCGCGAAGAAGAGCGTCCGCAAGGCCGCCTATCCGCTCTCCGGCGCCCGTCGGGCCTCGGCCGCATAAAGCGGTCGTTCCCGAAGAAGAAAAGCCCCACGCTGCACGTGGGGTTTTTCTTTACTTCAATTCGTCGAGCACGTCCTGATTGATCGGCTTCCGCTTTTCGTGACTCTGCGCCGATGCGACTTTCCCGCGGAACTCCTTGGCGAGGTACTGCGCGGCGTCGCTTTGGTCCATGCCGGTCTCTTTCAGGCCTTTGACGGCCCAGTAGAGATTGTTGAGCTCGAAGAGCGTCCAGTCGTCGCCCGTCTTCGGCGCGGCGCCTTTTTTGTTCCACTCCTTGTCGTTCGGCCCGTAAAAATCGTAGGCGCCAACGGGACTCTCCATATGCACGCCGCTCGCGCGCGCATCGCTGGCGGAGTCGAGGCAGAGATAACCGAAGTCCTTGGCGCGCGCGGCATCGTTGTAGGTTTTGACGATGATCTGACACTCGCTCCAGCGTTCATCGCCCTGCACGTTCGCATTATCGTCTTCAAAAACATGGACATCGAGCACGCGCTCTTCTTTTACTTCGTCGTCCGCCAAGAGATGCATGCCTTCGTACACCGTCACGACCTTGCCGTCCGGCAACACCTTTCTTTCCATCTTTTCGATATCAAGGTCGTCGCGGCGCGGCAACTCGCGCATCGTACCCTCGTATTTTAAGGAGGCCACCTCTTTTTTCCCCGTGCCTTTTTTAGGAGCGGCTTCGGCGTGCTGCGTGGCACCGGCCAATGTGACAAGCGCGCCCATCCAAGCGATCGCTTTCATGCCGGACCTGGCGCGCAACGGAGGTTCCGGTCGCAGGTATTCGGGAGACGAAGGAGATTCAAAAGACATGCAGGAAAATTATTTCTTCAGCGCTTCCTTATAGATACGATGAATCCTCCCCAAATGCAACCCGGGGTTATACTCCGTTTCGGCAAGATGCCTTCCTGCGCGGCCCATAGCGCCCGCCCGCGCGAAATTTCCTTGAAGCCAGGCGAGGTGCTCGGCGAGCTCTTTCGGCTCTCGGGGGTCGAAAAGAAGGCCTGTTTCCCCGTCACGCACGACTTCGGGCAAGGCGCCGATGCGAGACGCGATCACGGGCTTGCCCCAAGCATAGGCTTCGAGCGCCGTCAGACCGAACGTCTCGTACGACTGGGAAGGAATAACAATCGCTTTGGCGCGGATAATTTCGCGTTCGAGCGCTTCATCATGGAGAGCGCCGAGAAACTCCACGTTCTCGAGTTTGAGTTCCGCAGCCAGCGCGTGCAGCTTCTCCTTCTCCGGTCCGTCGCCGATAATGGCGCATGTAAAATGTTTCGCCTCTTTCATGGCCCGCAAGAGCACCTCAACCCCCTTCTCCTCCGACAAGCGTCCGATATAAGCGACGCGCGCCTCTGACTCGAACCGAGGCGTACGACCCTCAAGGTCGATGAAATGCGGCACGACTTCGATTTTCCCCTCCGACACTCCGTGTTCGACAAGTTTTTGACGTACGAATGCGCTCGGTGCGATGTACGTCGAGATCCAACCGTACGCATCGAGAACGTCGTGCAACCAACCCTCAAAAGCGCTGAGAGCGCTCTTTGCGAAGGAGCCGTCGATCAAGCGGCGTTGAAGCGTGTCTCGGTACGGATGTTTGACGGAAGGCTCGACAATAACGCCGCGATCGAACATGCCGTAGTTCGGCGAAATCAGGTGATAGTCATGCACCGTCATGACAGCCGGGATCATCCGCTTCTGCGCGACATCCAGGATGGAAGGCGAAATTTGGTGGTAGATGTTGTGCACGTGAATGATATCCGAGGGAAAGCCGGCAAGCAGCCCCGAGAATTTTTTCGCGGCCTCGAACGACCAGAGCATACGGCCGGCCGTACGCAACCCTTCGCGATCAAAACGCACACGATCGGTTTTCACTTCCGAAACGAAAAAGCGTTCATACGGAGACGGCTGGTTTTTCGCCGATTGCATGGCGAAGGGCACGACCGCGTCGCCGTTGCGCGTCAGGATTTTCGTCAACTCGAAAACATAGCGCTCGGCGCCGCCTTTCAGGTAATGAAACTTATTCGCCATCACGACGCGCATATCTCAAGAAGCTTTTTCTTTTTGATTGACGGCGACAATGAACGCGCCGAACATCCAGAAGTACAGGCTGATCGTGCGCACTTCGAGATACGTTCCAAGCAGGGCCTGGAACGCGAAGGCTAGCGTTGCTCCGAGATAGCCGAGCGCCAACCCTCGCATGAGCGGATCTTCCGACTCGCGATAGAGCGCATGCGCGGCCCGAAACAGCAACGAGAACATCCAAATGTAGAGCGCGAGACCCAGCGTGCCGATCTCGCCCCAGAGCGAGAACCAGTTGTTGTCGATATATCCTTCGGTGCCGTAGACGCCGAATGGCAATCCGAGCTTGTCGTAGACGCCCGTGTTTCCGAGGACGGCCGCAGCGCCGCCGCCGTAGGTACCCGGCCCATGCCCGAAGATCGGTGAAGCCGGCACGATTTTGAGCGGCGTATTCAGCATCCAGTACACGCGCCCGTAGCCGTAGTACTCGCCGCGCCAGCGCTCGTACGAGAAGGCCTCAAGCAAGCGCGCCAAAACCGTTTGATCCGGAAGGTCGGTCAGCGCGCGCACGACGACACCGGTATAGAAGGTGTAGCCGACGATGAGCGCAACGGTCGCGAGAAACGCCGCCACTACCCGCTTATCCTTCTTTATGCGCACGGCGATATAGAGGAAGCCGAGCAGGAATCCGAACCAGGAAGCGCGGGAATACGTTAGAATCAGCGCCAGAGAGACGATCGCAAACAACGCGAAGAAGTAGCGGTGCCAGCGGCCTTTTTGGATCTCGTACATCCAGCCGGAAAGCAAAAGGAGGAAGAAACAGAGGAACGTACCGAGCTGGTCGTACCGTCCGAGCGTCGCGAAGACACGCTGGCCGGGAGCCCAGAATTGCTGCGTGCCGCCCGTGAGCGCGAGCGAGCTGTAAAAACGGTTCTCGCTCGGCAGAAGGAACGGGTCGATCGCGCCGAGCGTCGCAGCTTGGAGAATGCCGAGGAGACTCTCGAACAAGACGAGTCCGAGCATCAAGACGACCAGTTGGCGCAGGTACGCGCGCGGCGGGGCAAGCAAGGCAACCGCGAAGAAGAGCAGCATGAAACGGATGATCTGGCGCGTGCCGAGAATCGCCACGCCCGGATCGACGAAGTTCGAGATCGCGGAGGCGACGGCGACGAGCACGAGGAGCGCGAACGGCAGATCGAGCGGCGTCGGCGCTCGGCGTTCCCCCGCCAGCAACCTGCGCAAGAGCGCGGAGCCGAGCAGGAGGTAGATCAGCACTTCCGAAAAATATTTGGCAAAAACGAAAAGCTCGTCCGGAACGAACTTGAGCGCGAACGGCTCAAGCGGAATGAAAACGGCAAGGACGGCCAGCATCCAAAGCGGCCTCGCATAGACCGCGACAAGCAGCGCGATGCCGAGGAAGAAGGCCAGTACTTTCCACGGTGAAATGAAGACGACCGCCAGACTGAACAACGCGGCCGCGCCGACGAAAAATTTCATCAGACGCTGCCAGGGCACGTCGGGAATCTCGAAGAGCTCTTGCACCTTGATTTTCAGCGCGTCGACAAGCGACATAGCTCCTTCAGAATAGCAGAAAAAAGAAGAAGGGGCGACCCGCACATGCGTGCGAATCGCCCCTCTGAGCCGATGAGTCTAGTTGACGTTGATGCCGCCGCCGGACACGTGGCAATTGCTCGTCCCGTACTGAGTCGTCTCGTTGGTGACGGTCCAGGCAGCGAGGTTGAACCAATCGCCGCCGGAAACCGTATCGCCTCCATTCGCCACGTCGTTGTTGTCGACGACGAAGAAATTGAAGTCGTTCACCGAGACGGCCGGGTAGAAGATGTAGGCTTGGCCGTTGCCAACCCACGTCTGCTGCTGGCCATCGACGTTGAGCCGAATGCTCTCGGGCGAAGTGACGGGCGTGCCCTCCTGGAAGGTCCCGGCGATGATGCCGTTCGCGTTGGGGGTGATCGTCACCTCGCGCTTCACGGTGCCTCCGACGTCCCAGAGCCGGCACTTGATCGTGCCGACGTTGGTGACCGCGCTCACGGTGTGCGTGAACGAGGTCGACGTTTTCGAGCACGTGCCCGAGACGTTGAACTCGCTCACGTCGAACGCATAGGTGTTCGCGTTCACGTCCCGCAACTGGAAGTTGAAGTTCGTGATCGTGTTGCCCATGGTGAACGTGTAGCTCGCGCCGTCGCCGTTCCAAGACAGGGTCTGGGAACCGCCGTACGCGAACTGGAGCAGAGACGGCGTGCCCGGCGTACCGTTCAGGTGCGCCAGGATGCCGCCCGAGACCGTCACGTTCGTGTTCGAACCCGACTCCGAGCAGCTGATGCTGCCGTTGCCGACCGACTGGACCGTGTGCGTGAACGCACCGGTGATCTTCGAGCACGTGCCCGAGACGTTGAACTGGTTCACGTCGAACCAGTGATCGACGCCTGCGGTGTCACGGACGAAAAGGTTGAACTCTGGCGTCGTGCTCGGCATCGTCAGCACATACGAAGTGCTGTCCGACACCCACGACTCCCAGTCGGTCAACCCGTAGCCGAAGCGCAGGGACGCCGCCGTGAAGCCGTTCTGGTTGAAGACGTGGGCCATGATCCCGTTCGAGATCGTGACCGTCGTCGTTCCACCAGAGTCGGAGCAGTGGAGGTTGCCGTTGGGCACCGAGGCTGCCGTGTGGCGAAACTCATTGGTACCCATCGAGCAACTTCCCGACGCGCTGTACTCGCTCACGTCGAGCCAATGCAGCGCGCCGCTCGGTTCCCGAAGGACGAGGTTGAATCCGACCGTTGCGTTCGGCATCGTGAGCGTGTAAGCCACGCTGTCCGACACCCAACTCTCCGTATCCGTCCCACCGCCGTAGCCGAAGGCGACGACCCAGCTCGAGCTCGGAGCGACCGAGTCGAACAGGTGCGACAGGATGCTCGCGGAGACCGTGACGTGCGTCACGTTGCCCACGTCCTGGCACGAGATCGTCCCGTTGCCCGGATTCGGGTTGGGATTGCCGCCGGGCACCGTGTGGGTGACCGCGGTCGCGTTCGAGACATGCGAGCATGTCCCGCTCACGTCGAACTCGTTGAGATCGAACCAGTACTGCTGGCCGTTGCCGTCCTGGAGGACGAAGTTGAAGAGCGCGACGGTGTTCGGCATCACGAGCATGTAGCTCGCGCCGTCCCCCGCCCACGCCTTCGCGTCCGTGCCTCCGCTCCCGACGCCGAACCTGACGCTCCAGTTCGCGTTGGGATTCAGGCCATCGCCTCCGATGAGGTGCGCCAGGATCCCGTTCGAGACCATGATCGTCGTCTGCGTCGACCCCGAAGGGTCACTGCACACGATCGTCCCGTTGCCCGAAGGCGGAGGGGGCGGCGGTGGAGGCGGGGGCGGCGGAGCCTCGCAGAGATCCTGCGCGTTGCAGACCTCGCCGGGGTCGCAGCTGGTCGTGTACACGCAGAAGGCCGTGCCACCGACCTGCTGCGTACAGGTTCCGATGTCACAAGCCGACGACGGGTGGTCGCAGTCCTCGTCGGACTGGCAGCCCGAAGGCTGCGGGTTGGGGTTGGGTTGGTCATCGCCTTGGCCATCCGTGCGGATGGCGCAGCTCATGACCAACAGGGCAGCAACAAGCGACGCATTCTTCACGATATTGCCTTTCGTGTGGGCTTTCGGCCCGGAAAACGTGTAAAGGTGCTCTGTCAGCGGCGTGGTACGCCTCTGGCAGCGTAGGAGGAGTGTAGCATATTTTGCCTATTTTGTCAAGGTTTTTGTGCAAAAATAATAGCTAATATAAGCAAAAAGAAGAGGCGGCAGACAGCCATTCCTGGCAATCTGCCGCCCTGAGACGAACGGAGGGGTCTACGGCGCGACCTGGATGATCCCTCCGACACCGCCAGGATGGACGATGTGGCAGTTGTAGCCGGACCCTGAACCGCTGACCGTGAACCCGTCAGGATCGCCGTCGTTGAGATCGATGTCGGCCCAGCGGACCGTACCATCGGTGTAGACGACGGCGACGTTGAAGTTCTCCACGTTCTCGGAGATCTTCAGCACGTTCGCGGTACCAGGCTCCCCCGCCCAGGTGACCGACGCCTTGCCAGTGCAGCCCGCCGGGTACGGAATCATCCATCGTTTGCTGATGGTGTTGCAGCTCGACTGGACCGCCGAGCTGTCGTAGTCGCTGCCGTACGCGATATATGATGGCGTCTCACCCGAAGGTGCGGCGCCCAACAGACCATACGTCACCCAGCCGGTGAAGTCGAGCCGGCGCCAGCGGATGCCGCTGCCGTCGGTCTCGAGCGAACATCGGATGCTCGGGATCGGTTGGCATCCGTCCGGCGTCGCGACCTGTCCACTCGGGCAGGTCAGGGCGTCGGGGGACGCGTCGGTCATGACGACGGGTCCGTCGACCGCGTCGGCCGCGTCGATCGCCGCATCACCATCGATGCCACCATCCTCGTCGAGAACAGCACCGTCGGGGTACGGCCCCGCCGGAGCGCCGGAGGAGTCGAAGGTGCAGCCGACGGCGGCCGCGATGACGAAACAGATGAGCATGCTCTTCATGTGATCTCCTTGCCGGGGTGAAAAGGCCTGGTGAACAGTGTCCGTAACCGTCGTTCTCCTTCGCCGTGAGGCGACCGTTTCCCGCGTCGTCGCGGTCAACCGTGAGGGACCGCGGATCAAGACGCCGTACGCGGTTTCGGAAATGGTCTTGCGACCTTGCATCGACCGTTCGTCGTCACTCCCAACGCGGGCGTGACGATGGTCGACCGCAAAGGATAGCACAAATAAGCGGTTTTGTCAATATGCGCGCAAAAAGAAAACGACCCCAGTCAGGTGACTGGGGTCGGGTTGAGAGGCCGCGCGTCGGCTAGTTGCCGCCGAGCGCCTGGGCGGGCTGCCCGGCGATCGGCTTGAACTTGCAGGCGCACGAGTTGCCGTTGCAGGTCCGGAACGGACCCGCGTTGACGGCGGGGAGCGGGAGGCCGTACTGGGCCCAGCACGCGGCGTTGCCACCGTTGGTGTCGACGCAGCGCGCGTAGGTCAGGATGCCCTCGGCCGTCCCCTGCAGGTTGATCCGGTACCAGCCGCTCTTGGCGTTCTTGACGACGCCCTGGCGGTAGCTGCCGGTGAAGTACCCGACGATCGACTCGCCAGGCGCCTGACCGACCACGAAGGCCGTGGCCTCAGCGCCGTTGTTCAGGTACTGCGGATTGAACTCCATGTAGTCGTCGCCGTTGGCGTCGACACCGGAGCGGCAGGCCCAGCTCACCGACTCGGCGGGCGGGTCGACCGTGAGGTCGCCGTTGCCGTCGATGACGTTGCCGCCGTCGGGGCCGATGACGTCGTCGCCGTCGTCGCGCGAGGCGCAGGCGGCGATGATCAGGGTGAACAGGAACAGGATCGGGAACAGGACGCGATTCTTCATGGTCTTCTCCTGGAGTCTCGTGACAAGGGAGAAGGCGGCCGTGACCGCATTCTCCCGGGATGGAAGCGAAGGGTCACGGCCCTGGTTGTCGTTCAGAACTTGCCGGACGCGCCGAGCATCGTCGTCCACCCGAAGGCGAACTGACGCTCGGAGTCGTAGCCATCGAAGCCCACCAGAGGCGCAGCCTCGACGAACACGTCCGCGTACTGGCTATCCACCGGCACCCACTTGGCGCCGGCGAGGGCGAAGCCGGACTCCCAAAGGGCCTTGTTGCCCTCGAGGTTCCAGGCCTGATACTGCCCGCCGATGCAGAACCCGAAGCTCGAGTTCAGACCGCGGCGGCAGAGCTCACCCGTGACGACCATCGAACGGTCGCCTCCGGCGGCCCAGGCCAGGCCGACTTCGAACTCCCACGTATCGCTCAGCCAGTACTCCACGACCAGCTCGGGCGCGAGGCTCAGGCCCAGGGGGCGCTTCGCCGTCGCGACACCGCTGTGTCGCATGCCGAGACCGACCTGGATGCGCGTGTTGCTGCCATCCCGACCGGGCCGACCGGAGCTGCCGGACTTGCCGGCCTTGCCATCGCACAGCACGACGTCGCCCTGCGCCTCGCCCTTGTCCAACACGCCATTGCCGTTGAGATCCGTCCAGTTCGTGGAGCGGACACCCCCGGCGGGGCATGCGGGATCAGATGTGAAGCGCTCGGGCTTGGAGGTCAGCGCGTTGGCGCCGGGCTTCCCCGGCTTGCCGTTCGCGCCATCCTTGCCGTTGCATCCGGACTGGAGACGCTCGACGACCTCATCGGCGTCGAGCACCTTGTCGCCGTCCTTGTCGAACCCGACCGGGAGCTTGAAGCTGCCGTTCGGGCACGTCGCGTTGGGCGCCACAGGCTCGGACTTGCCGTAGAGTGGCACGAGAACCGTGCCCGTGACCTTCCCTGGCGTCTTCGGAGCCTGGGGCTTGTCGCCCGTCGGCTTCTTGGGACGCTTGGGGTGCTTGGGGGTCTTCGGGCGCTTGGGCACGTCCGTGCCCGTCTTCGCGTACCCCTTGAGGGTCTCGGCGTCGATGCCCGAGAAACTCGGGCACTGGGTCATGGACCACGCCACGTATGCGTCGTAGTCCTGACGGCACGTCTCAGAGACCTTCCTGCACTCCTCGTACTCCTTGAGCACGCAGGTAGCGCCAGCGGGCGTCGCCGGATCCTTGGGAGGACCCGGCACCTGGGCCGAAGCGACGGACGCAACGGCGGTGACGAACACGAAACTCACGAACGCAATGAAACGAGTGGTCTTCACGACTCACCTCCGTTGTTGTGGATGTTGCCATCCGTTGAACTGACAGAGAACCACCGCAGCACCCCTCCCCTCCCGCACGATGCGGAAATCAAGAAGCACTGGAATCGCCCGACCGAGTCCGGAAGGCAAGGAGGAGGTGACTCCCGGCCTCGAATCGGGCGATTTCAAAGCTTCTTTGGCACGATCGTCCATTCCAATGGACTGAAGAGTACACCATGAATACGCCATTTTGTCAAGACCCCGGGACAAACCCCTGTATTTTCGCTTAAAAATCAAAAAACAGCCGTCTCCGGCCGTTTTTGAAGGTCTTTTTAAAGGGGTGGCGCTCCGGAAAAGCGGACTTTCCGATGTCGCCTGGCCTCCCCCACCACGAGGTAGAGAGAGCTCAGGATCACGCCGATCACCGCACCTAGGAAGGCGTTAAGCGGCACGTTCGGACGCACCGGGAACCGCGACTGGAGCGGCGTGTCGACCAGTTGGATCGCAAGGTCGTGTCCGCCGATGTATTGATTGCCTTCGGTCGTAAGTACGAAAGCGATGGCGCGTGCGATTTCGGAGGCTTGCTCTTTGCTCTTGTGATAGACGGAAATTTGAAGGAAGCCGGTTTCATGCGTCACCTGGGTCGAAACCATGTTCGACCATTGGCGGCGCTTTTTCGTTTCGTTGGCGTTGAAATAACTTTTGTCGATGCGGAAGCCGGCGCCTGTCACTTTGTCGAAGAACACCGACGTGTAGATGACTTGGCTCAAGTTGTCCGCGATGCTTTCGGCGGAACGGATGGCGGTGTAGGGATCGAGGCTCTGACTGGCGCGCTGGATGATCAGCAACCGCATCGTCGACGAGTACTCAAGAGGACGCACGAAACTGAGCGCCGCAGTGAGCACCATCATCGCGGCAGCAGAGACGGCGACCGTCTTCCAATGCCGTTCGAGAAGTTGCGTGATGTCCAAGGTCATACCTCCTTCTCTAGTCTACCTCTTTTCCCCATCAAGCGTCACGTCGACCGTTTTTTCCGTGCCGTCTTTCACCACAACGAGCTGGATCTTAGCGCCCGGTTCGAGTTCGGCGATCACCTCGCCCACATCACGGCCACCCGAAAGATCGATGCCATCGACCCTCAGGAGAATATCCCCTTCTTGAAGCCCGGCCTTGGCCGCGGCCGAACCGGTCCGCACAGCCGGCACTCCGTATGCGCGCGATCCAGTGATCCGAACGCCTTTCACGCCGCCGAAGCCGCCTTCGGAGAACGCCGTGTCATGCAGATTCAAGACCTGCACGCCGAGCTGGGAGCGCACCGGCGTTTGTCCGCGGAAGATCTGGCCGAGAACGGGACGAATCACGTGCATCGGCACGAAGATGTCGGAGACGTTTTTGTCGGAAACCAGGAAACCCGCCAAGTCTCCGTCCGCGGAGACGACCGCGCCACCGGCGGCGCGAGCGCTCCAAGCGCCGTCCAAACGGAAGGCGCGCGTGAAGAGATCGGCATTCTGAAGATTCGGAAGTTGCGCCTTGCGGTTTTGCGGCGTCGTGCCGGCAAAGGCCGACGCGACAAATAAACCATCTTCATCGGCGGCATAGAGCGGAGTTCCGACGACGAGCTCGTCCGTTTCCTCAAAGCCGCTGACCGGAAGCGCCGTCGCGTCGACTTTCAAAAACAGGAGTCCGGTACGAGGGTCGACGATGCGCATTTTCGGTTCGAGCAAGCGGCCTCCGATCGCGATATCAACCGCCCCGCCAGCAACGGCAGGCGTCGTTACGAGCCAGCCGTCCGACGTCAGCACCGTGGCAAAACCGACCGCTTCCGAAATGCCGCGGGCGCGCTGCGCGAGTTCGGTGCTCGAGGCGAGGTGCGGATACACGGGCGCGTTCAAATTCGCGAGGCGCGCGGCAATATCCCCTTGCGGCAAAAGAGCGTTCGAAGCGGCGGGCAGACGGCCGATTTGCAGAGGTTCGGCCGAATAGTCCGACAGCGCGGTAAAATAGGATTCAAACACGAGCGCGCCGGCAAGGCCCGCAGCGAGTCCCAGCACAGCCGGAACGAAAATCAAGCGCGTGATTTCTCCGAACGTGATTTTTTTGGTGAAAAACATATCAGACCCAGCGGGCGGTTAGGAGAACAAGAGCGAGAGCGATCCCGGCATAGATCGCGTATTTGCGTACCAAGCGGCCGGGAATCGTATCCGTCGCCCCGATCGGCAGCAAGTTCGCCGCCAGATAATACACGATTGCGACAACCGCGCCACCGACGAACATCGAGGTCGGCAGGTTCAGGGCAACCAGATACGTTTCGACGACAACGAGCGCCGTAAGAAAAATGCGCGAGCGCGGGCGTACGCAGTGCTCGGTGCAAGCGAGAAACAAGTGCCAGCTCCAGAGAAGCGCAATGATGATCATCGGAGGAATCGTCCACCACGTTTGGACCGGCAAGAATGCCGGGACTCCGACCGCAACCGACGCGACCAAGAACAGCGAACCGATGTTCACCATTCGCGCGAACTCCGAAATCGATAAGCGCTCCTCCCCGACCGGCGCGGCGTCCTCGCGACGCACATGTTCCAAGAAGAGGTACAGGGCGAATCCGAAGACGGCGATGAAGAGATGGCGATTGGCGACAAGGTCGAGGAACAAAAGAGACGCGATCGTCGAAACGGCGATCATGAGCACTGCCGGGACGGCCACCGGCGTAAGGCGGCTCTTGAGTTTTCCATGCACGAGCGCGAAGAAGACCGTCAGGATCCAGGCTGACGTCACGAGGCTCCACCACAAGAAGTCATGCGGACGACTGATCGAAACCTCGCTGAGCGCGATGAATCCCCCTGCGCCCAAAAACGGCAGGAGCGGAGAAAACTTTACGATGCGTTCGTAGAGCGCCGACATATCAGCGGTTGGATTTCAAAAAACGAAAACCGTCGGACACGACGATCCCAAGCATCATCGCGACCGGGATCGCGAGAAGCGCCCCGAGCAAGCCAGCGACTTTGACGCCGATCAACATCGCAAAAATGCTGACAACGGGGTGCAGGCCAGTGACTTTCTGCATGACTTTCGGCACGAGAATGTGGTTCTCCGCCTGTTGGATCACGATGCACATGATCGCGACGAGCAGTGCCTTAAGCGGCGAGTCCGTGAGCGCGATCAAGATCGCCGGGATTGCGGAGAAGATCGGCCCGATGTACGGAATCGATTCGGCGATGCCGGCCGTGAGCGCCAAGACGAGCGCATACTTCACGCCGAGAATTTTGAGCGCGATATAAAACGCGATACCGATCGCGGCAGAAAGAATCATCTGGCCGCGCACCCAGCCGCCGATGCTTTTCTCGATGCGCTGGAAGAGATCGACGAGATACGGCTGATAGGCTTCGGGCGCGAGATTGTGGAACAAGCGCTTGAGCGCGTCCTCCGACACGACGAGATAAAAAGCGACGACAAGGACGATAACGAGCGAGGCAAGACCTGTCACCAACCCGCTGATCGTAGCGAAGACGCCAGCGGCGGCCGAACCGAAACTGTCGGAAGCTCCTGCAGCAGCCTCTTGAAGATCGTCGCCGAGCCCGTGAGCGGCAGCAAAATCACGCAGCGGTCCGATCGCCGAAAGCGCGCGCGTCCAGAGCGAACCGGAATTGGAAACGAGATCGCGCGATTCGAGCATGACGGCCGGAACGAGCATCGTCAGCACCGCGGCGATAAGCGCGATGATGCCGGCATACAAAAGAAGCACAGCCCAGCCGCGGCTCATTTTTTTCGATTGGAACCACGAGGCGAGCGGATTGATGATCGAGGCGAGGATCAGCGACACGAAAAAGAGGGCGATAATGTCGCGGATCAGGTACAAGAATCCGCAGGCCAGCAAAAAGACGGCGACCTTTACGATCGTGACGGTCGAGATCGTAATCACTTGAGGCTGGCGTTCCGTGCCGTTTTCTTGCATACTTCGTTGGAAATATAGCAGGAAAAGGCTATACTGACCAGCGCCGATATGTCCGATATTCTCGCCTCAAACGACAAGGCCCGATACGACTATGAACTCCTCGAAAAAATCGAGGCGGGGTTGGTGCTCTCCGGACACGAAGTGAAGTCGGCTAAGACGGGACATATGAAGCTCAAAGGGGCGCATGTCACCTTTCATCGCGGTGAAGCGATGCTGACAGGCGCCCATATCGCGCGCTATCCCAAAGCCGGCCCGCTCCCCGATTACGATCCGGAACGCTCGCGCAAGCTCTTGCTCCATAAGAAAGAAGTGAACCGTTTGCGCGGAAAACGCGAAGAGGACGGATTGACAATCGTGCCGATTCGTGCTTATATAAAGGGCGGCCGCATCAAAGTAGAGCTCGCCGTCGCGCGCGGCAAGAAGCAATTCGAAAAGCGCGAAGCGATCAAAAAGCGCGACCTCGAACGCGAGGCGCGAAGCCGGATGAAGATCCGGCGGTAATTCTCGCCGCGGCTCACCTATCGGTGGGCCGCGACGGGGATGACTAGATTCGATGGAGTTCGTTCTCAATACGCGCAGGTTGACGGAGCCTTCCCGTCACGAATAAAAAGGCAAACGACTACGTGCCAACGTTCTCGCAAAAGTGAAGACGGCGTTCGCTAACGCGTTCGCTCCGTCCTTCGCTCCGGTCCTCGCCTAAGCGCGACTGACCCATCGCCCGTCAACACCTTCTAGACGGATCACGGTGTTATAAGAAGGTCCGCCGCATGTTCCGCCGAGAGGCATGCGATACGGTTGGATCCAGGCACGGACGCATACGACTCGTCGCCTCTATGTATGTGCTCCGGCCCCGCATTCGCGGGGAAACTCGAGACGACTACGCCTGTAGTGCGCATTGTCCTACTTCCTCCAGACCCGGGTGCGAATCCCGGCATCTCCACCAAAAGAGGGTCATCGTTCAACCAACGATGACCCTCTTTTCATTGAGTAAATCCCGCTGATCTTCGCAACAATTCATTGAACGAGTATCCTCGTTCACTCAGAGACGAAAGATGCACGGGGAACTTCCCGGACTCTCTGAGCCTATTCTAGCCAGTTTGTGACGGCCGGGTGACGGAACTTTTCATTTCAGCGACGGCATCGCAATAACGAAACGACGCCCTTTAGACGTCGTGTAGCGCGGGCCTCGATGGTTAGAAAACGCCTACCTCGTACCGCGCCCTCGGCAGGTAAGCATTGATCTCGCTCGGCTCGAGCCAGACACGCCCCTTCTCTGACTGGTAATGGAGTTCACCACCGAAGGCATCATGAAGTATGTCTCGTTCCGTTACGCGGAGAGGATTCGCCACGTCATTCGGCCGGAGACGAGGTCTCCCCTGCTTCTCGGGCAGCTCCGATGTTTGGAACCCTGAGGCAGGCGGATGGATGTACTTGTTCTGAATTGCACCAGCAACACGGAATGGGAGCCGGCGCTCGATCATGAGCATTCGGCGCTTCCTGGCCCGCTTCACTCTCGCCAAACCATCGAGCTCGGTGGACACCGAAACTTCAGCGTATGCCTCGACCTCGCGCTTCTCGAACCGAACGTGATTTCCGAACCGGAAGTATGGAATGTCTCGGTCGCCTATGAGGGTGCGGATGTGATTTTCGGTACACCCAAGACGCTTCGCAGCCTCGTTCGGGGTCATGAAGGTGAGATCCTCGTAGTCGATAGGCTCGGAGTGTGGAAAAGTCACAGAGAGACATCAGTGTCACTATGCTAGTAAATGCTTAGGAGATACAGAAAGGAGCCGTCTACAGCGGCTCCGCTCCCTGTTTCTGTGAGTTCTTCTAGACGTTCAGAATAGCCTTCAATTTGGCCAGATAGATTTCCACCTGAGGTACGACCACGCCTGTTGAAACCCGGGCATTGCGAGCCATCTCTGGGTAGTATCGCACCTGTCGCGACCTCACGGAGAGGGGTGAAAACAGGGTATAGACATCTGGGCGGTTGATTCTCAGGTAGTCATTGCGGTCTACGTGAGTATCAAATTTTTGGCAGTCCGGGATAGCGTGATTAACGTAGTGGAGTGCAGAATAGAACAGGGCCGTGATCGACCAATCGCCACAGCTCTGTTGCTTCAGTTTCGCCGCAAGCTCCTCGTTATACTTCGCTTGCTCGAGGTGTATCTCGAGGCTGCTCATGGACGCCTATATTCCCTTAGACTGTTGTCGCTGCGCATTTCTTCTGGCAACACGCTCACGTCGATCTTTGCAGCGTGAGTTTTGGCCAAGTCCACTTCTACTGCAGCAATATTGGATAGTGTGTCCAGGGAATCGTTACTCACGATCACGACCAACTTGAGCCAGCGATCTTCATCATCCTTGTACATCAACTCAACGAAACCAGGCACATCGCGAAGTCTCTCAACAAACGCCGACATTAGGGCGTGCTGCGCGACCGTACGAAACTCAAGTTCATACGAAGTAGATACCTGCTGAGACCAAGGCGCTGCCAGAGCCCAGCTCACCGTATTTGCTACCTCATTAATCGTGCGAGATTGTCGACGTCCAAGGCTTGCAAGACGCCTCTTGATATTCGCAAAACCCCCAGCAATCGAGGATTGTGCAGCAACAGCACTGTTCATATCCGGGGTGTTTAGAGTGCGTTGATTACAGCCATCAGCTCTGCCCAGCCTCCACTTAACCCGTTTTGCAGCGCCTCCGCATCAGGCACAGTTTTCCATTCATGGTGAGCATTGAAGTTAATGCCCAACGCCTGACCAGGCAGTAAACTAACTTGGGTCTGATAGGCGACGTGGTCGCGGTGATACTTTACCGATGCGTCGTAGCCAGCAAGCTTTGCGCTCTTTAGGAAATCGTTTCCAAAGAGTGAGTTTGCATGCTCCAAAAATTTACCAACTGCGGTTGTTTCAACACGTACGACGTAGTTGAAACCAATGGCCGCTAATTCGAACCCCTTAAACGATGTCCGATGAAGGTCAAGAAATTTGGCGACCAGCTCGCTCTTCTCGCATGACTGTGTAGAACGATCATCTACGATGAGGCGCTGATCTTCCAACGTGATCTGGAAGTTACTCTTCTTCAGACTGAAGACGTGATACTGAACAGGGAAGTTTACACTGACAACTTCTGGTTCTTCCGATTGAGAGAGCGCCTTCTTGATGTCGTCGATACTAAAACTACGGTAGTCCAAGTTCTTGAACACCGTGGCAATATTCAGGGAGATGATGCTCACCTTATCGTGTTGCATACACAAAACAAGAGACCGTCTTTGAGATCGCAACAAAAGTCATTTGGCTGCTACGTGAGTAGACGATTTTTCGGCTTCAAGAACATAGTAATAACATACCACTTAGACGTCAAACAGGTCTGATTCATACGGTCTCTGACTCACCGATATACGCCTGCACCACGCCACCCCAGCCCGGCTCGGGCGGTGTCCCGGTAACGTGGCAGACCCATCATACCCCTCTATTTGTGACTGCCGAGTGACGTGATCGCGTGTCCGTAGCGCGTAATCGCTCACATCCCCACAATCATCGTTCGTGAATGATGTTAGGGCGAGAACTAACAGGGTTGTTCGAATCTTAGCCAACGTAGAATAGCTTGCGAATCCCGGCATCTCCACCAAAGAAAAAACCCCATTCTCCGAATGGAGTTTTTTCTTTTTCGCATGATACAATTGCCGCACAACTCTTCACTCTTATGAAAGACTCCCAGATCGAGCTTATCGGTTGGTATGGCGCGTTTGCCGTGCTTTTGGCCTATGCCCTTGCGAGTTTCGGAGCGATCGCGACGAAAGGCACGCTGTATCAAATCCTGAATCTTACCGGATCCTTCGGCATCATCGTCGTGTCGTTCCGGAAAAAAGCGTATCAACCGATCGTGCTCAACATGATTTGGATGCTGATTGCGCTCATCGCCCTTCTCTCCAGCCTATGAACCCCGTGCGCCTGTCGCGCGAAGAGATCAAGAAGCTGGTCTACGGGATGAAAAGCCTGGACCAGGAGCAGCGCGCGCTCGTTCGCGAGCTTCTTGAACGTCTGGCGCACAGTTCGGACAATCACATCTCGCCCGAAGAGCTCCGCAAGGAACTTTCGCGCCAACGCGCCGAACACCGCATCTCCGACATCGACGCCAAAGCGATCACGGAAGCCGTCTTCCCGATAGAGCACGATTGACATCCGTTCGAATTCCCGTATCATGCCCGGCATGGTCAACCAGGAGGACACATGACCATTCCGCACCTTTTCGAACGTACTGAGTGCCTGCAAGCGAGCACGAGCGCTGGTCACCTGGCCATGATCGCCGAGCAAGCCATCGAACACGCCGGACTGCTGATCAAGAAGAATGATCCTCGGAAGCCTTGGGGTATCGAGATCAAGCTGCGCGGCAACCACGAGCGCGCGATGAAGTTCCTCGAGCACTTCTTCGGCGATCTCCCGATCGCCAAGACGCTGGTAGACCCCGTCACGCCCAAGATCCTGCTGATCGCGGACGGCAACCGCCTCTCGTGGCACGTGCACGAACGGAAAGATGCGCACCTGCGCGTTCTGCACGGGCACGTCGGCGTCAGCTTGAGCGCGACGGACGAGGAACCCGCACCGCGCCTGCGGTTCCCGGGAGCATACGTGCACGTGCCGCCGTTCATGCGCCACCGTCTCTCCAGCGTGAGCGGCTGGGCGGTCGTGGCCGAGATCGGGCGCGACGTCGTGCCCGACCGTCCTTCGGACGACCAGGACACGCGCCGCATCAAGGACGACTACGGGCGATAGACCGAAACCTCTCGGTCTATTTTTTATTGACGCAAAAAAAGACCCACGGCAAATGCCGGGGGTCTTTTTGAACGAACGCGTCCTTAGGCGAGGCGAACGTTGATGGCGCGAGGACCCTTTTCGGACGGGGCGGGGTCGATCTCGAACTCAACCTTCTGATCGACGTGGAGACTGTCGAAGGCGACGTCGACGAGGGCTTCCGAGTGAAAGAAAATGTCCTTCACGTCCTTACCCGCGTTCTCTGCCGTCGCTTCCGGAGCGATGAAACCGAATCCCTTATCCGTGAGGCGCTTGATGATACCGTTCATAGGGCTTTGTACAGATGAATAAACGCAACGCCGCATCAACGGAAATTGGTAACATCCCCGCGTAGAAGTCTTTGCTGTGCGGAAGGATACCACGTTCAGCGTTCTTTTACAAGCCCCTCCCCTCCTCAAGGATGCTACAATGTGTCCACTATGCCTTTCTCCGGCTTCACGCCCTCCGACCTCCGCCTGTTCCGCCGACTCGACACGCCGGCGAAGATTCAGGATTTTTTGAACGCGATTCCGATCAATCGCGAACCGGAAGGAGACACCGTTCTTTCGCCACTGCGCGTCCTGCGGGAAAACCGCGCGCATTGCATCGAAGGCGCCATGCTAGCCGCCGCGATCTTCCGTTCTCACGGCGAAAAACCGCTGATCGTCGACATGGAAGCGGCTTCCTGGGATCAAGACCACGTCATCGCCGTGTTCAAGCGCGACGGGCACTGGGGAGCCATATCGAAAACCAACCATCCCGTCCTGCGCTATCGCGAGCCGGTCTACCGGACGATCCGGGAACTCATCATGTCGTATTTTCACGAATACACGCCGGTGGGCGGAGAGAAAAAATCCCTACGTGCGTATTCGTTGCCGGTCAACCTCGAGCGTTTCGATCGCATCGGATGGATGACCAGCCAGGAAAACGTTTGGGACGTTCCGTATTATTTGTGCGAGGTGAAGCACTATCCGATTTTAACGCGCGCGCAGATCGCTTCGCTGCGCACGCTCGATCCGATCGAAAAGGAAACAAGTTCCAAAGAGGAATGGCCGCTTTCGCCAAAGAAAAATGCCGCGAAGCGCGGCATGTGACGTTCACCAGAGATAGCGATAGACGGCGCGGAACTCTTCGACGTACTTCAGGTTCGCGTCGCTGAAACCGTTTCCGGAACGATCCCAGTCATGCGGGTGCGCGGCGAGGATCTTGGCGGCGCCATACAACCCGTGGTTGTAGGCAGCCGCGAGATACGCCCCGAGCCGGTCGTCATCGCGCAAACGTTCCAGATCCCCTTGCGCCAAGCGCGCGAGGGTGAAATCGGCGTAGCAGTATTGCGCCATGACGCCGTTGACGTGATCACGCACGCCGGCATAGAACTCGCTCTTCAGCTTGGCGGCGGGATACGCATCGCGTATTTCCTTGTAGGTCGCCGGACGGAACTGGGCGAGGCCGCCTGCATCCGTATCGGAAAACGCCTGATCGTAGGCATCGTCGCCGTTCGCTCCGACCAGCGCCAACACGCGATTCGCCGTCGCTTCCGCGCCGCGCGCATCGAAGTCCGGAGGATTGATGTGCTCGATCACGAGAAGCGTGATCAGCATTTCGACGGGCACCATAGACGTCACGCGTTGCGCGGGATTGCTGACCGAACGCACGTCGAGCGCGTTCAGCTTGGCAATCGCACGACCGGCGACTTCCGCGAGATGCGCCCGCCCGCGACGACGCACGTCCGGCGTATCGAGATGCGGCCCGTATGGCGCATACACGACCGCGACGGAGCGCGCCCGGCGAGCGCCTGGACGCTTCTTGACGTTCGACTTGAGCGCCAGAACGACGTAGCCTTCCGGTTCTTCGACGCGGTACTCGGAGTTCACGCCGTTGCGCTTCATGAGCGTCAGGCGGAATCCCTTCTTGAGAGCGCGCCCGTTGCGTACCCGCACGATAGCGAGATCCGGCGTGCCGGGCTTCCACAAGGCCAACACAGCGTTATCACCGCCGATCTTGGACGTGCCGACACTGTGTCCAGCGAGCTTCTTCTTGGCACGCGCGAGCTGTTCGACGAGCGTTGGCGCGGAAACGGTCTTCGGAACCTTCTTTTTGCCTCCGGCGTTGGCAGGAGACGCGATCAGAAAACAAAACAGGAAAAAGAGCGCGACCTTCCGCATGATTTCCTCCTAGAAAGCGGGGTATCGCGAGTATGCCAGCCTCGAGCGGATGTATCAACCAATGCGCCGTTCAAGCGAGCGGCGGAAGCGCCAAGCGTTGATGCGGTTGGAATAGATGACGGTGAGCCCGGCCACGATACCTTCGGTGGAACCGACGAGCGCCAGAACCCAGCCGTTGTGCATGAGGCCGAGGACGGCCGCCAGCATGCCCAAGAGCGGCGCCATCGATGCGCCAAGCAGAAGCCCGAGCCGAGCAGGATTCGTGAAGTCTTGCACGATCGCGAGCCAAAGGTCCGATTGCGCGTCGCCGTGCGTATGCAGTTTCCCCTCTTTCTTGAGCGAGCGGACGGAAGCGAGATACATGCCGATGCTTTGAATCGCCGTCGTGAGCGACAAGGCAACGGCGGAGAGCCCGAAGACGGCTCCGGCCAGAAGCGTCTTGCCGTGCTCGAGCAGCGGTTCGACTTGAAACACGCCATAGGTCGCAAGCGCAAAAACCGGCACAAGCAGCACGAAGCGCTTCCGCAATTCCTTCCAGCTGAAACCGGAGCCGCGCAAAGCCATGAGCTCGGCGGATTCCCCGAGCAAGTCATCGGTCGAAGCCGCAAAGAGCTTGCCGAGACCGCTCGCGTATTTCTCAAGCACGTGCGCGATCGGACCGATCACCAGCATCGCCTTGATGATGTTCTGCGCGATTTCGGTGCGCTCGTTGGCGTTGTCGATGACGGCGCGGTGGACGATCGTATCGATCGCGAGCGGATAGATCGTTTCCGACAGCTCTTTCATGAAACGCTGCTCCTCGGTACCGATGCCGAGATTCTCTTCGTCGATCAGAACCAGACGCTTGAACGAAAGGCGCGATTCAAGAATCACGTTCACGTCGGCGTGCAGGTCGATTCCATGCTCTTTGGCGCGAGCGAGGTCCTCCGTCAAAAACACCGGCGTATGTTTGTCGCGCAACAACTCGGGAAGCCACGTCAGAATGCAGTTGTGCTGCGCATAGAGACTGATGCGTTTTACGGCTTCAAGCATGCGCTCCGGCGTCCGCTTGACCGTGCGTACGCCAATCGCCTTTCCGGCGGACAACAGCGCGCGCACCCGCTCTTTGGTTTCAGGGCGTTTGGAAAAAAGATAGCGCAGCTCGATCGGCAGGTGCGGTTCCCAATCGAGCTCTTCGGGCAACGAAACGACTTCGACGGCGTAGGAGCCGATCGGAGACTGTTTATGTTGATCTTCGTCTTTTTTAAAAAGTTTGGAGATGATGTTCATGGTTTTCTTTCAGGAATCGCGCACGCCTCCGGTTCGACGAGTTTCCGGGCCAGGCTGAACGTCGAAATGATCACGAGCACGATGCCAACCCAGGAAAATTCTTGACCGCGTAGCGGCAGCGCAGCTAATGCCCCGCCCGTGCCAAGGAGACTCGCGAACAGGGCGGAACCGCACGCTGCGCAACCGACACCGAGAAGCCCGACAAGCACGCCAATCACGCTTGCACCTGCCGCCTGATGCAAGCGCACTTGTCGTCGCATGTATCGCTCGATGAGCGCGAAGTTCACGCCGCTCAAGAGCGCAAGCCCGAGCGTGACCGCCCCGCCCTCGTGCACGAACGTCACGCGGCCACCCCACAGCGTCTGCAGCACGGACGTGAATTTCAAACCAAGACCGAAATATTTCTCATTCAAAATAAATCCAAGTAGCTTCAAATTCGAAAGTACGACAGAAGAAAGCGCAACGAGCAAAGCAGCGCTAAAAGCCACGATCCAACCCTCCGGACTGGAAAACGTCTCTTTAAGAGCGGCGCGCAGGTGCCCGAGCCTTGTTCGGATGTGATTGACGGTAAACATACGCGTATGATAGCTTCGCACGCGGAAGGAGGCAATCATGTACCGTGCGCGCGATTGCCAAAAGTTTTGTAACGCTCGACCCGGACCTGAAGGTCCGGTTTTATTTTTCCTTGGCGACAAAGCGACCGTCCCATTCCTCGGCAGGAGGTTCGTTGCGATAAGCGCGGCAGCGGTCGACGTAAAGGAGCGCGGCGCGGTCGTCGAAACGCGCGTGCAGTGCCGCGAACGAGGCTTCCGCTTCGTCCCAACGACGTGCGAGAAATAAGACAAGGGCTTTCTCAAACCCAGCCGCAAGCTCACGCGCTTTTTCATCGACGCGAGACGTCTCCCCCATCAATTCGTAAACAGCGACGGGTTTCTCTTTTCCTTTGACAGTAACGAGATCGAGTCGTCGGCAGAAGAAATCTTTGCCGAGCTGGCGCCGCACGAATTCAGAAATCAGAATCGTCACCCCGTAATATTTCGTCAGGCTTTCAAGACGCGAAGCGAGGTTCACTTCATCGCCGATCGCGGTGTAATCGAAGCGCTGCTCGGAACCCATGTTACCGATCACGACTTCGCCGCCGTTCAAACCGATGCCGACCCGTATGTCCGGAAGATTCCGTTCGGCCCATTCGGCACGGAGCGTTTCCAGGCGATCGCGCATGCCGAGCGCCGTACGCGCCGCGCGGACAGCATGATCCGCTTGCGGAACAGGTGCGTTCCAAAACGCCATGATAGCGTCTCCGATGTATTTATCGACAACACCTTCGTGATCCAAAACGACGGTCGTCATGGCCGTCAGGTATTCGTTGAGCAACGAAACGAGCTGCTCCGGCGTCAGGCGTTCGGAAAGCGTCGTGAAACCGCGAATGTCGGAGAACAGGATCGTCGCTTCGCGACGATCTCCTCCGAGCGCGAGAGGCACTTCGCCGGTTTCGATGCGTCGAATGACTTGCGGCGCAAGGTAGCGGCCGAAGGCGTCGCGAATGCGGCGACGTTCTCCGCGTTCGCTGACATACCGGACGCACACCTCGATGACAGCGGCGCCGATCATGGCGAGAAACGGATACCACACAGGCAAGAGAAGGCGACCTCGACCCGAAAGCGACAATGCCGCAAGAAGATACGCGAAGATAAAACCCGCGGCGACGAGAGCGCCGTAACGTAGACGAAGCACGCCGAGCGAAGCGGCGACGAGCAACGCCAAAAGTACGTAAAGGATGGCCGAGAGCACCGGCGAAAGTTCGGTGAGTAACCGGGCGTCACCTTCGCGAAGCGCTGCCGCAAAGTTCGCTTGAATTTCGACGCCATTCATGAGTTTTCCGCCGCCGAAGGGCGTCAATGCAGCGTCGTGCAAATCGGGAGCCGTGGCACCGATCAGCACAGTCTTCCCTTTGAAGAGCTCAGGAGGGACGCGGCCTTCGCGCACATCAATAAACGAGTAGGTCGGGAATGTTGCGGGACCTCCGTAAAACGCGACGCGCGCCTGTCCAGAACGAAGCGGCGGCTGGCCGGCAACGAGCGCGGCAAACGATTCCGAAAAATCGACGCGCCGCACGACACCATCGGCGTCGGGCAACAGCGTGGTCTGCCCGACGCGCCCGTTCACCGCTTCCGCAAAACGCGGCAGCGGCTTCACGATGCGCGCCGAAACACGTTCGTCCGGCAAAACGGCATTCGACGCGCGGCGAAGCGCAGCTTCGAGCGCGGCATCATCAGTCTCCGTCGACGTTTCGGAAAACGTAATGTCGTACCCGATCGTGGCGGCTTCAGCCTTTGTCAGGAGATCAAGCATGTCGGCATGCACGGCACGCGGCCACGGCCAGCGCCCAAGCGCGGCGATCGATGCGTCATCGATGCCGACAATGACGATATCAGCAGCAGGACTCCCCTTTTCGATCAGCTTATCCTGCAAGCGCGCCTCAAACGAGCGCCAATATCCAAACGATTGAAGCAGTGTCAAGGACGCGACCCACGCCAAAACCGCCGCCAACGCGAGCAGGCGGATGCGAAGGCGAGAACGAGGTATGACGCGTGCGAGAAACTCCATAAACCGATCAGTTCACGATCGGAGAAGGCGCCGAGACCACGGAGATCGTATGAACCGCGGAAAACGCTCCAAGGCTCTGCTGGTAAGTTGCGGACAGCTCAGCTGTACCGTCGATGTCGCCGGCAAGGAAGACGTTTGCACGCATCTGACCGATCGGCCGCACGCCCGCAGTCGTCGAAAGCGACCACGCAACCAGCTTGGTCACGTCTTCGCTGCGACCATCGCTCCAATGCAACACAGCATTCATGGAAGCCGTCTCGCCCGGATTCAAGACGAAGCGTTGCGCCGTGATTTCGAGCCGCAACGGTTTGGGCGCGGTCGGAACAGGAAGAACCGCAGGAGCGATCGTCTCAACGCGCGGAATGACGGCGTTTGTCGCATCCGTAGCGGGAGCAGCTTCTTTCTTGAAGCGTTCGCGGCGCTCGAGCACGCGACGCAGCGTTTCCGCCATGTCAGGCGCGAGACGCAGCGCAGCGGACTGCGCGTCAGGAGCGAGATCATGACGATGAGCGACGTATTCAACGAGGCGCGGATGGACGCGGCACGCAACTCCCCGTTCCTGCGCAGAAGCGCAGAACCGTTCGGCGCGCTTGATCAAGGCTTCGGTCGCTGCCGAATCGCCGCGCTGCGCCGTTGCCAACGCTTCCGCCACGATGCGCGACAAGCCGCGCATCGCAATACGCTGTGCGTCCTCACGATTCTTCGCAAGACCGGCACGCGCTTTCTCTTCGACACGCTGACTCATCTCCAATCGAGGAACGTAGCGTTCAAGATCGCCTTGGAGTCGGCTGCCGACGCGTTTCACATACGCGGCATCCTTCTCCAGGTTTCCAAGAACCCAGGCGTCGGCACGCAGTTCTTTCGCGTCCTCCACCTTCCAAGAAACGGCGTTCAGCCGTTCAAGCGCGCCCGGCGACGGAACGCCGTAACGCAATTTTTGCCCCTCAACGACGTCGGTTGTTGCTTTGCCGTCCGCAGAGACGATGCTGACCCGATGTTCGGCGACATAGATTTCGTCGGCCGTTCCGGAAACGTTCGTAAAGAAGGCCGTGCCGCGCACCGTCGCCACAAGATGCGGCGTCTGCACCTCATAGGAGGATTCAGGCGCCATGAAATCGAGCAGACGCGACCACAGACGTCCGCTTTCCACGAGAATCTTGCCGACAAAAGAATTTTTCTCCTGATCCCACGCCAGTTCGTCGAGCGTGATCGCCGCGTTTTCATCAAGCCGCGCGACGCCCTGCTCGAACATATTGAGGCTGGCCGAAGCGTCTTCTCCGGTGCGAACCGCATCGCCCTGGCTCAGAGCGGTCTCCTCCGTGATCACGATCCACTCGCCGCTTCCGGACCGGCGCACCTCGACCGTACCGCGCTCCGGCATGAGGAGCGCTCGGTGCGGCACCATCTCGGGCGTGCGCTCGGCGAGAGAAGCCGCCGCGGAATCAAGCAACGCGCGCTCGGCAAAAAAACCGAGCACGAGAAGCGCCAGGACGCCGAGCAGGATTTTCTTCAGATGTTTCATCATAGAATCAGACGCCAAGAATCGCGCGAAGCTCTTCGGACGGCTCCCATGGCGGATCGAACGTGACTTCGATGTCGACGACGCGAAGACCGAGCATCAAAAGCGACTGTTTCAACTCAGCAATCAGCTGCGGACCGAACGGGCACAGCGGCGTCGTAAACGTCATCTTCACATGCAACTGCTCTTCGTCTTCCGACAATTCAAAACCGTAAATCAGGCCCAGTGTCCAAATGTCGATGTGGAGTTCAGGATCCTGCGTGTGCTTGAAGACTTCCGTGATTTTTTCTTTCATCGTCATATCAGTTGGCAATCGCTTCGTAACCCTCCTTACCGATCCGTTCCGCGAGTTCGTTCCCGCTCTGCGCGACGATCTTTCCATCTTTCATGACGTGCACATGGTCGGGCTTCAGCGCTTCGAGCAGTTTTGGATTGTGACTGATAACCAGAATGCCGATCTTCGGTCCGCGCAGGCGCGCCAAGCCGTCGGTCACGATTTTGAGCGCGTCGACGTCGAGGCCGGAATCAGTTTCATCAAGCACGGCGTAGGCCGGATCGAGCACCGAGAGCTGCAGGACTTCCGCGCGCTTCTTCTCACCGCCGGAGAATCCCGCGTTCAAGTGACGCCGTGCAAAGACTGGATCGATTTTTAAATCCTCCATGCGTGCCTGGAGCAGCGCGTGAAACTCAAGCACTGAGAGAGGTACTTCTTTTACGGCGTTGAATGCCGTACGCAAGAAACTCGAAAGCGTCACGCCGGGTATTTCCGGCGTGGACTGCATCGAAAGGAAGAGTCCGGCTTTTGCGCGTTCGTGCGGCGCGGCTTTGGTAATATCGCGGCCATCGATCGCGATCGTGCCGCCCGTCACTTCATACGAAGGATGTCCCGCGAGCGCATTGGCGAAGGTCGACTTGCCGGAGCCGTTCGGACCCATGAGCGCGTGCACTTCGCCTTTCTTAATTTCAAGCGAGACGCCATGAACAATCTCCTTGGAGTCGCGCGCCACCTTCAGGTTTTCGATCTTGAGAGATTCCATATCAGTGTTTTTCATTCAGCGCGGACTTGAGCGTGCGGAGAGAAAGCGTCGCGCACTTCATGCGCATCGGACCGACGTCGATGCCGAGCAGCTCCAGGATATCGCGTTCCGAGATTGCGAGCACCTCTGCGAGCGGGCGCCCTTTGATGCGATCGGTCAGCATCGAGACGCTTGCCATGCTGACAGCACAGCCCTTTCCTTCGAACTTCACGTCCCGCACGCGGTCGCAGGCATCGAGCGACAGGAAGAGCTCGATCACGTCGCCGCAACTGGGATTGAGTTCCCGCGCGCGCAGCGAAGCACCTTCAAGCCGCCCCGCGTTATGGGGATGCTTGTAGTGATCGAGGATGTTCTCCATGTACATGTTTTCTTCCATATCAGAGCTTCAACGTAGTTTTGGCTTTTTCAATCGCCTGAACGAGCGCGTCGACATCTTCTTTTCCGTTGTAGATGCCGAAACTCGCGCGACACGTGCCGGCCATGCCCAGCTTGCCCATAAGCGGCATCGCGCAATGATGCCCGCCGCGCACGGCCACGCCTTCGCGGTCAAAAAGCGTCGCGAGATCGTGCGGATGCGCGCCGTCGATCTCGAACGAGATCACACCGATCCGCTCACCTGACCCCGTGGTACCAGGTACCGGACCGATGATACGCACACCTCCGATGACGGAGAGCTTTTCGAGTGCGTATGCTGTGAGATCGTGATCATGCGCTTCGACAGCATCCATGCCGATCATTTCCAAATACGAAATCGCCGCGCCAAGACCGATCACGCCGGCGATGTTCGGCGTGCCGGCTTCGAATTTCATCGGCGCGTCGTTCCAGGTCGAGGCTTCGTATTTCACTTCGCGGATCATGTCGCCGCCGTACTGCGCGGGTTCCATCTTTTCCAACAGCGCTTTCTTACCGTAGAGCACGCCGACGCCGGTCGGGCCGTAGGCCTTGTGCGCGGAGAAGGCCAGGAAATCGCAATCGAGATCCTGCACATCCACTTTCATGTGCGGCACGGACTGCGCGGCATCAAGAATGAAGACGGCGCCGACCTCATGCGCAAGCGCGGCGAGTTCTTTCGCGGGATTCACCGTGCCGAGCACGTTCGAGGCGTGCACGATCGAAACCGCTTTCGTCTTGGGCGTGATGAGCGCGCGGGCCGCGTCCATATCGAGGCGATAGTCCTTCGTGATCGGAATGAATTTCAAAACGAACCCGTGGCGTTTCGCGGCTTCCTGCCACGGCACCAGGCCGGCGTGATGCTCCATCTCGGTCAGCACGACTTCATCGCCGGGACCGAACGTGCGGCCGAGCGAGGTTGCGAGGAGGTTGAGAGAAGCCGTCGTACCGCTCGTGAAGACGATTTCTTCCGGCGCGGACGCATTCAAAAACTTGGCGACGACGCCACGCACGGCCTCATAGCGCTCCGTCGCCACAGCCGCCGTCTTGTACATGCCGCGATGCACGTTGGAGCGATAGTCGTGGTAATACTCAACCATGGTTCCGATGGCGTGCATCGACGTGAGAGAAGATGCGGCCGAGTCCAAGTAGACCCGCATGCTCGTGGCGGAGGGCGAAGGGAAATACGCTTTGATGTCTTGAGGAAGTTTCATATCAGGCGAATTTCGATAGATAGGGTTCGACGAATCCGTCGATCAA
>JBPOIQ010000015.1:0-17407 GCA_052034355.1 Minisyncoccota bacterium | reverse complement strand
CCTGTACTAGAAAGAGGTGTTTGAGCGATGGAGTGACGCAGTAAGATAGGTGAAGCAGGCGTTTGGAGTCTGTTTAAATAACCAAGATAGATGATATAGGCAAATCCGTATCATTGATGATTTGAGGTTATGATGAGCATGTGAGTTGAAAGACTTTTGTGTTTCGCTGATTTTCCACTGACAAGAAAAACTTCTAGTGAATCTCTTTGTAATCGTACCGTAAACTGACACAGGTAGACAGGCTGAGAATGCTCAGGCGTTGAGAGAAATATCGTTAAGGAACTCGGCAAAATGGCCTCGTAACTTCGGGAGAAGAGGTGCCCAATATATGCAAAATCTGTATATAGAGGGTTTCAACAAAGAGGCTCAACCGACTGTTTAGCAAAAACACAGAGCTCTGCAAATTCGAAAGAAGAAGTATAGAGTTTGACGCCTGCCCAGTGCCGGAAGGTCAACAGGAGATGTTAGTCGCAAGGCGAAGCATTGAATCGAAGCCCCGGTAAACGGCGGCCGTAACTATAACGGTCCTAAGGTAGCGAAATCCCTTGTCGGGTAAATTCCGACCTGCATGAATGGCGTAACGAGTTGAGCGCTGTCTTAACGATATACTCAGTGAATTTGTAGTAGGGGTGAAAATGCCCCTTACCTGCAACTGGACGGAAAGACCCCGTGCACCTTTACTGCAGTTTTGCATTGGTGTTTGGATTAATATGTGTAGGATAGATTGGAGACTATGAAGTGTAGGCGTTAGCTTGCATGGAGTCGGTGTTGAAATACCATTCTTATTGATTTGAATATCTAACTTTATTCCATGAATCTGGAAGAAGAACATTGCATGATGGGCAGTTTGACTGGGGTGGTCGCCTCCTAAAGAGTAACGGAGGCATTCAAAGGTTCCCTCAAAACGAATAGAAATCGTTGGTTGAGTGTAAACGCATAAGGGAGCTTAACTGCGAGACAAACAAGTCGAGCAGATACGAAAGTAGGAGTTAGTGATCCAGTGGTCCCGAATGGAAGGGCCATTGCTAAATGGATAAAAGGTACGCCGGGGATAACAGGCTTATCTCATCTGAGAGTCCATATCGACGATGAGGTTTGGCACCTCGATGTCGGATCATCGCATCCTGGGGCTGGAGAAGGTCCCAAGGGTTTGGCTGTTCGCCAATTAAAGCGGTACGTGAGCTGGGTTCAGAACGTCGTGAGACAGTTCGGTCTCCTATCCACTGCGGGCGTAGAATATTGAGGGGGCGCTTCCTTAGTACGAGAGGACCGGGAAGCACGAATCTCTTGTGTACGAGTTGTCCCGCCTGGGGCATTGCTCGGTAGCGACATTCGGAACGGATAAACGCTGAAAGCATATAAGCGTGAAGCCGTCCCCAAGATTAGTATTCATAGATCCCTACGAGACGAGTAGGTTGATAGGTCGCAAGTGTAAGACCTGCAAAGGTTTGAGCTGAGCGATACTAATAGATCATCTCTACAACTACTGAAGCACGAGTGCTTCGAGCGAGCGGCAACGCTTGTGAGAAGGACTAGTACTTTCTACCCAAAAATCCGTCCGAGAGAGCAATCTTTCGGAATCGGAAACGTCATCATTCTGTATTCTTTGTTGTCCGCCGTGGCACGTGTCATGGCAAATCAAGGCGATACGATATCATAGTGATAACGTTTCCGGTGCTTCTACCGTACAGGTCACACCCGATCCCATCCCGAACTCGGAAGTTAAGCTGTATTGGGCTGATGATAGTTGGACCCAACTCGGTCCTGCGAAAGTAAGTCAGTGCCGGTTTATGTAAAAGCCCCTCGAAAGAGGGGTTTTTGCTTTTTTTGCTGCCATGCGCGGAAGCTTTTTGTCTTGACGTTTCAGGTGATTCATGGAAAAGTCAGGGTCTGAAAGGAGGCTTATATGCCGCCCGTGTTGCGACCCATGTCCGATAGTCCTTTCGCCGAGCACATTCCCGCCTTGATCTACGCCGCGCGTTCCGTCAGGGTGCGTGCGTATGCGCCCTATTCCAATTTCCAAGTCGGCAGCGCCATTCTTCTTGCTGATGGAAGCATCAGTTCCGGCGTAAACGTCGAGGCGGCTGACTTCGATGGTACGCACGCAGAAGAATCGGCAATCTCGGGATTCTTTGCGGAGCCTCGTAAGCGTCTTCAAGCGCCTGTCATGATCGTCGCCGTTGGCGCAAGGAAGGGGAGTCGCAAGGAACGCGCTCCTATCGTTTCTCCGTGCGGCAAGTGTCGGCAAAAGATCTATGAGCTTGTGATGGGGAAGCAGAGGGATATCGACGTTCTCCTCACGCATCCGGACTCCGGACAGCTCACGCTTTGTTCGATCCGTGAACTCCTTCCACTCTCGTTTGAATTGTAAACCGTGCCATGTGCACGGCTTTTTGTTTAGCAGGCTAAAGATTGCTCATAGTACGATATTTCCTTAAAAACATGGATTTTAAGGCATATTTCTCGTCACATGCCCACGGTTTGCCATTGGGTCTTGACAGATTCGTCGAACTGTGTCATACTACCTCTCGTACCTGGGCCTATTTGTCCCTACCCCAGGCCTCGCCCGGTGTTTCGGTGAAAAACCGATCGTCCGCCGAGAAACGGGACAGTGCAGCACCAGCGTCGGCGCAAAAGGCATCATTTTGGTGCCCATTAGCTACCGTCGTAGAGGTGACTGCGTTCTTGCCTTCCTGGCTGACAGGAGGCGCCTGCCCACCCGACGATGTCGGACGGGGCCAGCGAAGAAAGAAAGGAAAAAGCGCATGAAGAGCGTGAAGTGTCACCCCTTCTAGCGTCGCACGACGTGTCTGCTGGTTTGTCCGGTCTGACAATGAGCCAGCAGAACCTTTCACAGCAACCCGTCGCCAACAAAGGAAGGAGGGTACATGAAGAGCGTCCAAGCTCACTTTCGTTAGTGTCGCTCAGGCGACATAACGTCGAGAGGCAAGATTGAGCCACCGTGATATCGCCCGTGTGCGGTATTAACTAACGGGAGGCGCAATCAAGTCATCTCAAGCAACGCCCGTAGGGATCATTCGCGGCCTGTCCGCGACGCCATTCAGGTAAGGCATGAACCCTGAGATCCTCACGGACGCAACCGCCTTCGACCAACTGGTCGGAGCCCGCGCCTGCGATGAGCTGAATCGGAAGAGCGCTTCGTGCGTTATCGACCGAGAGCGTCTCGCTACGGCAAGGGTCTGACACCGCCGTTCGCACGGCATGAAGGCCCAGGAACATTTGCCTGGCAAAAAAATGTCGGTACTCCAGCGCTTACCGTAAGCCGCGCTGACTCGGCGACGCGTCGTCGCCACGAGCCGTCCTGCATCTCGCGGGACGGCTCTTCACTTTGAATTTTTTCTGCTCTTGATCAAAGTCAAAAAAAATGATACACTGATACCGATAACAAAAGCGCGATCCTTCCACCTAGATTTCGACTTTGGACGGACTCGGCTTTTGATTGCGCGAGTCCGTTTTGTTTCCGGAAAATTCTTAAAACAAAAAGGTATGGCGATCTGCGTGTGCTTGGGCGAGCAGTGCGTGTGCGAGGCTATTCAGGTGCCTCCGAAGCTTTCGTTTTGGAAAAAGCACGATCGTCCGGTGCACGGTTTTATCGCTTGGGTGGCCATTATCAATATGGCGTTGATCGCCTGGTTGCCGATCGCCATGTATGCGCAGGAGCCCGATCATGTTTCCGATGCAGTTTCTCCGACCGTCGTTTCGGGCGTTGATACGTGCGTTCGCCAGTGCGAAGCGGAAAAGAATCAGTGCGCGTTGAATGCCGCGGCGAACACGCAAGAGGAGCGCAGCGAAAAATGCGAAGAGAGGGCAAAAAAGTGCTATGAACGCTGCACGATCGCTCCGGAGCTGGGGCTGCCCTCAAAAGAAGGCAAGGAATTGAAGAGGGAAGCAAAGAAGGAGCGCAAGACGGAATCCGCTTCGTCTTCTTCCGAACGCGAAGCCGAGAAGCGCGAACTTCACAAGAAACTCTTGGTTGCCAAAAAGAGGATTTCTGAGTTTTCGCGCAACCTCCTTTCCATGAAGCGGAAAATCGCCCAACTTGAGAAAAAAGGAATGACGCCGCCCGAGGGATTGAAGGAGGCTTTGGCGAACGGAGAGAAAATCGTTGCTGCTTTGAAGTCAGCTGATTCCACCGAGGAGCTTGATGACATTCAGGAAAAAATGGAAAAAGCTGCTGAGACATTGAAAGACGGTCTTAGTGCGCTTGAAAAGCAGCGCAAGGCTCCTCAAAAATTTACCGTCCTTGAAAAACAACTGCGTCAGTTTGATCATCAGATTGCAACGGCAAAAAAGGTGTCCGGCGATGATGTTGAAATGATGGCACGTCTTGCTACAGCTGAAGAGGCACTGACGGAATTGAAAGATGTGTATCGGCAGGCCCACGACTTGATCGTCGCTGGCGATGTCGATGGCGGCTTTGCCCTCCTTGAGGGAACGGTGCCCGGTCTCGTGAAATCCTATAAGGAGGCCCTGAAAGAGGTCTACGCCGCACGCCCTTAACACGGGACTTGGCGATTTTGACGGCTCCTGCTAAGGTCAATATAACCCTGCTTTTGGAGGCTCCTATGCTCGATCCGTGGGTGATTGAAGAAATCCTAAGACGGGAACGAGAGCGTCGTGAGCAGGGTGGTGAACAACCCACCATTCCTGCTGATGATCCGAGGGATATTCCAGAGCCGGACCCGCGCGGTGATACGCCGAAGCCTGGCTACGAAATGCCGAATCGTGACGGCGAGAAGGCTCCCGATACGGGAGACCGAGGCGTCGATACGTTCGACATTGGCGGAGACATCGAAATTCCGAAACCGGAGCAGTCCGACACGCCTCCAAAGTGAGGCGTTTTCATTTGTCCGTTTTTTGGTTGCAAACTCCGGACGCCTCGCGTAAGGTGAATTCAGTTCTTCGAGGAGGGCATCATGCGGTATGGCAGCAAGGTTCTTTGGCCCATCCTTATCCTTGTTTTGGCCTTGGGTGCATGCAGTCCGAATACGTTTCGCGCGCGCGGCACATTCATGCACCCGCTGCATGATACGTCTTACGACGATCCGGAATTTGGGCGCACGCCCAGGCTCCTCGTGATCCGACGGAAGGAAACGCGCGTTCAGGTGCGCTACGCGATCGTTGGTGCACGGCAGCGTCCGATGGCTCTCGATTTTTTTGGGGAGCCGTGCGAGATCCTGTCGGACCTGGCAACCGAGAACAGACTGGTGTTCCAGTGCATGCTCTTCAGCAACGACAAGGCCGAGCTGGCGAACATGGAGTACGTGTACGTTCTAGAGCTCCCCGACGGCCGCAGGATCCGCGGCGACATTCATGCCAAGGATGCGCTCAAGGATCACACGGTCACGATCACGGGTGCGCACAGGGAGAATCACCTGACCGTTCGGAACCGCGATAGCGGCATTACGAAGGCGTACTCGCACATCGAGGAAGTCGCGAACGAATACCCTCTCTTTTCCCGATCGTTCAAGATCATTTTCGAGGATCGCTCCTTGCTCTCCGACGACAGCGCCTTCGTGAAGCTGGAAATCCACGGTTATCAACGCCTCTGGATCTACCAGTACGACTTTACCGATGATCCGAATGTCGCGGTGCGTTGGTGGATCGATCACATGGAATAGAACCTGGCTTTGGCCGGGTTTTTTTGCGGTTTGATAAAGACAGCAAGAGCAGGTACGTTGGAACTACCTATGTGTGGAATTGTCGGCTATATCGGGTCGCGCCCCGCCCTGCCTATCCTTATCCGTGGTTTGCGGTCTCTTGAATATCGCGGGTATGACTCCGCAGGTGTGGCATTCCCGACCGAAGAAGGTTTGCGTATTTTTAAGACGGAAGGCCGCATCGATCGATTGGTCGAGCTTCTGGACAGCTGCCCGGATCGCGGGGCGACGATCGGCATCGCGCACACGCGTTGGGCGACGCACGGGGCTCCTACGGAAGCGAACGCGCATCCGCACACGGATTGCACCGGGAAGGTCGCAATCGTGCACAACGGCATCATTGAGAACTATTCCGAATTGAAGCTTTGGCTTGAAAAAAGCGGACATCGGTTCGTGTCGGAAACGGACACCGAGGTGCTCGCGCATCTTATTGAGGAATACCACGACAAGGATCTGGTCGAGGCTGTCCGGCTTGCGCTTCGGCATTTGCGAGGAGCATACGGGATCGCGGTCATGCACGCCGATCATCCGAGAGAAATCGTGGTTGCCAGGCTCGGGAGCCCGATCGTGATTGGCGTCGGTACGGACGAGCTTTTGGTCGCGTCAGACCCCTCGGCGCTCGTGGGAAGCGCGCGCGACGTGATGTATTTGGACGACGGCGAAATGGCGCATTTGAGCGCCTCTGGCGTGGACGTAACGACGCTCCAAGCGGCCCACGTCGACAAAACCACGCAATCGATTCAGTGGACCGAGAAGGAAATCCAAAAGGGCGGTTACGCGCATTTCATGCTCAAGGAAATGTACGAGCAGCCTGATGCGGTCCGCGCTGCCCTTCGTGGCCGACTGGCTGCGGACGGTGAGGTGACGCTCGGCGTCTTCAACGATCTTCGCGCAGCGCTCAAGGACATGCGCCGCATCCAAATCGTCGCTTGCGGCTCGGCCTATTACGCCGGCCTTGTCGGCGCTCAGATGATTGAGCGATTGGCGAAGATACCGGTTACGGTTGATCAGGCATCTGAGTATCGTTATCGCGAGCCGGTCTTGTCGAACCGCATCGCTGTGCTCGCGGTCAGCCAATCAGGTGAGACGGCTGATACGCTGGCGGCGCTACGTCTGGCCAAAAGCGCCGGTTTGCTGACCATGGGAATCGTCAACACGGTCGGTTCGACGATCGCGCGCGAAGTCGATGCCGGCATCTATAACCATGCCGGACCGGAAATCGGCGTCGCATCCACGAAAGCGTTTGTCTCCCAGCTGACCGTTTTTCTTCTGTTTGCCCTGGCGCTCGGCCGCGAACGGGGCTTATCCCAGGCTGACGCAAGAACCGTCGCGGCGGCGCTCGAGGCGCTGCCCGGCCAGATCGAAAGCGTTCTGCAGCTTCGGTCGAAGATCACGAAGTGGGCGGCGGAGATCGCCGAGAGGCCGCACGCGATGTTTTTGGGGCGGACGCTCCATTATCCGATCGCGCTAGAGGGCGCACTGAAATTGAAAGAAGTCTCCTACATCCATGCTGAGGGGTATGCGTCAGGCGAGATGAAGCACGGGCCGATCGCCATGATCGAGCAGGGATTCCCCGTCATCGCCCTGACCCCGTATGATACGGTTTTCGAGAAGATCAAAAGCAACTTGGAAGAGGTGCATGCGCGAGGGGCGAAAACCTACGCCATCACGACGCCGGAAGGTTTCCATGACCTCGGCCGGGCTGCCGACTCCGTGCTTGAAATCCCTTCGACGCATCCGGTCGTTCAACCCATCCTTTCGGTGCTCCCGCTTCAAATGCTCGCGTACGAAACAGCTGTCGCAAAAGGTCTCGATGTCGACAAGCCGCGCAATTTGGCAAAATCCGTGACAGTTGAATAATCATGAAATCCATCGTCACGATCGGGGGAGGGACCGGACAATTCACGCTGCTGACGGGTCTTAAAAAGTACCCCGTGAAACTCACCGCGGTCGTTTCGATGACGGACGAGGGCGGTTCAACCGGCGTCTTGCGCGACGAGCTTGGGGTCCTGCCGCCGGGAGACGTGCGCCAGTGCCTTGTTGCCGTCTCCGAGGCGGACACGATTGTGCGCGAACTTTTCAATTACCGGTTCGACGCAGGCAGCTTGAAAGGGCATAACTTTGGAAACATTTTTCTCTCGGCGCTTGAAAAAATTACCGGAAATTTTGACGAAGCCGTACGCGTCGCCGGCATGGTTTTGGCCACGCGCGGTACGGTGATTCCCGTGACGACGCAGAGTACTCGGCTCATGTGCCGGGCGGGGGAGATCTGTTTAGAGGGTGAAAACGCGATTACTTTCGGGCAGATTCCCAAGGGAGCTGTTTTCAGCCTTGAGCCACAAGTCTCGGCAAATCAAAAAGCGATCGAGGCCATCGAGAACGCCGATGTTATTGTGATCGGCCCCGGGCTGCTTTATGCCAGCATCATCACGAATTTTTTGGTTAAAGGTATTCCGGAAGCTATTCATCGGAGTAAAGCAAGGGTTGTCTACAACTGCAACCTTATGAATAGGGTAGGGCAAACGGACGGCTTCACCGTCTTCGACTACGTGCGCGAGATTGAAAAATATCTCGGTACAGGCCGAATCAACGATGTTGTTTATAACGACCACGTTCCGGAGAAAGAGCTGCTGGAACGCTATGCGCTCGAGGGCGAATTGCTCGTGCCGACCAAAGAGATGCCGGAATCCGGTCATCGCTACCTCGCGGCAGATCTCGTGTCACGGCAGGTTCCAGTCATCAAGATTGGGGATCCAATCAAGCGCACGCTGATCCGACATGATGCGGACGTGCTTGCCGCCTTGATCGTGCAAAACTCTTTGGGTGGTCTATGAAAACGGAGGTGTACAACATCCCTTTAAAGAGGTAAGGTGACGCAACTATGAACATTCGCGTCATTATTCTCGCTGCTGGCAAGGGCAAGCGCATGGGTCCTTCCGAGCTTCCGAAAGTGCTGCATGAAGTGCTTGGCAAGCCGATGCTGAACTATGTTCTTGATGCGGTCGCCGCTTCAGGTGTCGATGAAAAACCTGTCGTGATCGTCGGGCACATGGCGGAGAAAGTGAAAGAGGTGTGTGCGGACCGTTGCGAATATGCACTGCAGTCGGAGCTCAAAGGGACGGGGGATGCGGTCATGAGGGCGCAGTCGCTTCTTGAAGGTGCTGCTGACGACATTATGGTCTTGGTTGGTGATCAGCCGTTTACGAGTGCTGCATCGGTTCGCAAGCTCGCGGATATGCATATCGCGAGCGGAGCGACGCTGACGATCGGTACGGTCACTGTTCCGGATTACGAAGAATGGCGGAAACCGTTCGCGGATTTTGGCCGCATTGTCCGTGGTGCGGACGGCTTGGTTCAGCGCATCGTCGAGGTAAAAGATGCTGCCCCCGAGGTGTTGGCTATTCGCGAAATTTTCCCGAGTTTTTACTGCTTTAAAGCGGATTGGCTGTGGAAGAGCTTAGCGACGCTGACGACCGATAATGCCCAAGGCGAGTATTATCTGACGGCCCTTCTCTCGAAAGCGATCATGGACGGCGTTCCGGTAACGACAGTGCCTATCCGTCCGGAAGAAGCGCTCGGTATCAATACAATCGAACAGCTGGAAATCGCCAACCGGCTGATGCAAGAAAAAAAATAGAAAAAGAAAAACTTCCGCAAGCATGGAGCGGAAGTTTTTTCTTGAGAAGATCTTAGATCTTCTTCTTCTTTGCCGCCTTCTTCTTACCACCCTTCTTCGCGGCTTTCTTCTTCTTTGCCATTCGAATCACCTCCTCTTTAACGATGTCGATCGCTTAACGCGATCTTCGTACACACACAGTATAACATAATTTTCACTTGGGAAGACGTGTCGAGAGGAGAACTGTGGATAAAATTCAAGCCGCACGCTTATAATCGTCCTCAAGTCGCTCGATATCATCTTCGCGGCATTCGCCTTTTTGCAATTCTAGAATAACGAGCGGCGTCGTGCCGCGATTTTTTACGCGATGTGTTTGTTCGACGCCGACCTTAACGACATCGCCTTCGGCGATCGCATGCTCGCTGCCTTCAAGCTCAAACGTGCCATGACCGGAGATGACGATCCAAGATTCTTCGCGCTTGAAATGACGCTGCAGGCTCAAGCGATGACCAGGGGCAACCTCGATGATTTTTACGAGAAACCCGCTTGCTTTAAAGATGTTTTGGAACGCACCCCAAGGCCGTATTTCCGAAGGATTCGTAAGAATGCTCATAGGTTTGATGGCATGGCGGTATCTTCGCCTTCGCTGGTCGTGGCGCCAAGTTCGAGTGTCGCCGAAGCGGAGCCGGTCATGAGCGATCCGAAGACCTCTTCAAACGACCTGGATTCCGAGGGCGCTTCGATGATGATCGCTTGATTATAATTTTTCGCCCTGACATCGAGCGACACGGTGCCGTTCGCGGGCACGTCCGACGATTCTTGCAAGTTCGCTTGAAGCAAGAGACGAGTGGGCAGCCGGTTTTTTTTGGAGATCCAGATCTCGATCGAGGGATCGGCCTGGTCCATCAAGCGCGCGTAGTCGTCGTTGAACTTTTCATACGCCAGCGAAGACTCTGCCTTCATGATCCGTTGGGCGCGTGACAAGAATTCCTTCAAGTTCTCTTTATCGATGCGCAGCTGAAAGCGGAACGAAGAGTCGCCGTCGATCACTTCGTCGCTGAGTTTTTTGACGATCTGCACGGGACGCGTTTCTGCGTAAGCGGTTTTCAGCTCGTTCAATTGCTCTTCCGTAATCGACGAACGTTCTGCTCTGGCCGTTTCCGGCGTCGCCGTGCTTGAGAGAAACTGCTTTGCGAAACTTTTCGGATCAAACTTTACCCACACGCCGACGATCGGCGAGAGATCGATGAACATGTTGGAGGGAGCATCGATCAGGCTGGCGTAGGTGGCGTCCGGAAGCTGTAGCAGGCCGAGGCTGAAAAGAGGGGATCCGTTCATGACGGCGGTGCTTGCGAGTGTCAGGTGTGTTTTCGACTTCACACGCGCCCGATCGGTGCGGTCCACAGCACCTTCAACCGTGAAAAGAAGCTTCACAGGCTCTTTCGTATCGTTTGACGCTCCCAGGAGTGGTCGTGCCGTTGCCACGCCGATGCTTGTGGCGCTACTCGTCGCTTCGATCCTGAGGCTTGCTGTGTACTCCACGGAGTTGATTGCGAGCATGCCTCCCAAGGCTTCGCCGACGATTCTCTCGGGATTGACCTTCACGTAGGCGACATAGCCCGCAGATGCGGCTCCGGCCAGCACGAGGATGCCAAGAATGATGCCGACGATAAGGATTCTCTTTTGGGGTCGCGAGGGAGCGGAGGATGGTTCGCTTGCGTCATTGGTTGCCGCTACGGGGGTGAAAGCAGCTTGGATGTCCGGCTCGCCCCAACCGGCCTTCCTGAGGTCTTCACGGATGGTGTCAGGAGACTCGTGTGCGGAAAGGCGTCCCTGTACGTATTCGATCAATTGGGGTGAGATCATATGCTGCCATTGTAAGGAGGTTCGCCATGAGCCGTCCATGCTATGATGGGGGTATCGTTCGCTCATAAATTTTACAGTATGGCAGGAAACTGGAAGTCCCTTCTGGCCTCTGCGTCGGTGCTGCTGCTCGTGGGAGCCGGCTGCGCCGTGTCAGACGAGCAAAAGGCATCGATCGGTACGAGTACGGAGGTCGATTCGGATAAAGGAGAGGCGAAAGACGTTTCATTGGAGGCAAGCGCGGATGCCGCGCTCGATGCCGCCATGAAAGAAGTTGACGCTTCGACGAAGGAGGAGCTTAAAGAAAATTCCGATGCGGAAATTATTGTGAATGATTCCGCGGAATTGAATGCGTATGGCAAAGCCTATGACCAGAATGAACTCTAAGCGCGCTCTGGCGGCAACGGCGGCGGGAACGGTGCTTTTGCTCTCTTCCGTGCTTCCGGTATTTGCGCTTGAACCGCGCGTCGGCGCTCCCGTCAATATCGGCGTGCGAGACGAAGGTGTGGTGAATGTCTGCGAGCGCGTGGTGCAAGCCACTGAAAAACTTCTTACAAGGCTTGATGAGCGTCGCGTCGAAGTTGATAAGCGTCGCGATGAGCGCAAGGAATCCGTTACGGATCGCCGCGCGGAACATCGTGAAAACGCCACTGAGCGACGTGAAAATTGGAACACGCGCTGGGACGCCTTGGTGCTCGAGATGCAGGCTAAAGCCGTCACGGATGCGCAGAAGGCCGCGATCGCGCAGTTCAAGATCGACATGCAGGCGGCATTCAATACGCGCCAAGCCGCCATCGACGCTGCGAACACTGCCTTCCGTTCCGGGCTCGATAAGGCCGTAACAGACCGAAAGGCAGCTGTGCAGGCGGCGGCCGATACGCTGAAGAGCAGCGTTAAGGCGGCCCGGATAAAGGCGAAAACGGATTGCCAGGCGGGCGTTTCCGCCACAAGCGTACGAACGGCGCTCAAGGCCAGTTTGGACGCTGCGCATGCCAAGTTCCGCGCGGATATCCAGGCGGCCGACAAGATCGGCGCAAATGCGCGCGCGTTGGCTGAAACGCGGCGTACGGCGACCGAGAAAGCAAAGACGGAGTTCAAGGCTGCTGCACTGAAAGCTCGTGAAACCCTGAAGAACGCTCTCAAGGCCGCCGCGACGACGTCAGCGACAGCGACCCAACCGTAACGAATGTTGGTACAAAAAAGACCCCGACGATCGGGGTCTTTTTTGGTGGACCGCTCCGGACTTGAACCGGATGCAGCTTCGACGCTACGTCGTAGTGCTCGTCAATAGAGTGATGTGGCCGTCTCTTACAATGTTCTCGACGTAATCTCTGCGGTGGAGTACTTTGATCCGCCGTTCGATACGACGAGCCTCAGTGAGAGTCGTAGTTTCATAAGTAAACATTAATCTCCAAGGCCGGCCGCCTTTTGTTGAAACGGTTTTTCCGCGCTCGTGCTCGGTGATTCTTCGTTTGAGATTATCTGTCGAACCGACGTAATACTTGTTCCATTTTTCTGAGTGTAAAATATAGACATGCGGCATAGATAATCAGCAAAACAAAAAACCCCTCGCTATGGCAAGGGATTTTTTGGTGGACCGCTCCGGACTTGAACCGGATGCCTCCGCCTTGCAAAGGCGGCGCTCTACCAGCTGAGCTAGCGGCCCATGAATTGTAACGCTCGAACCGGATGCCTTCCCGACGCACGTCGGGACGCTCTACCAGCTGAGCTAGCGGCCCATAACGGGATTACCTTAGACGATTTATCGGTTCTCGTCAATGAAAAACCGCAGTCAGTTGTTTGGCTGCGGTACGTGGTGGAGCGGGCTCGTGGGGGTTTCGAGCGGCTCGACGTAGTCGTGAAAGTCGTATTGGGCGAAGTACCCAGGATCGTTGGTCGAGGCTGCTGCCTCGTTCCAAACAGCAATATGCTCGCGGAGCTTCAGATCAATGCTGGTTTCGCTGCCGTCCTGGCCGTCGATGTCACTGGCGTCTTCCACATCGGCCATGCCCGAGTGATAGATCAGAAGCATGAAGCTTCGCATGTCGTCTCCGGACAAGGCGCGGCTTCTCATGGCCAAGTCAAGGAGCATGAACGCAAGGCACTTGCTGCCGACCTCGACGGGTATGTCGTTGGGCGTTCCGACGAAGCGCCCGTGCTTCCCGCATTTCACGCAAAGGGTGAACGTGAGCATGGTCGCCTCCTGTGTTGCGATCGGTGCTTTTACGTTACGCCCGATTCTCGTTGGCGGTCAAGGTTTCATGGGGTATGCTGAAAGCAGTATGGAACTTCTGTTCCTCGGAACCGGACCGGCTGAAGCTATTCCGCGCATGGGGCATGACGATGCACTTTGCCGGGACGGAATGAAACCTCATTCGAAGAGCCGTCGTTTGCGATCGGCGGCGATCCTGCGTTTGCGCGAAACGTCCATCCTGATCGATGCTGGCCCCGATATCGGTTATCAGTTGGCGTCGCATCGCGTACAACATCTTGATGCCGTGATTCTTACGCACGCGCATCTCGACGCCGCTGGAGGCCTGCGCGCGCTCGACGAGTGGGCCGCAGCCAAAGGAATCGTTCTTCCCGTCTATACGGAAGCTCCCACGAAGAAGCGCTACGGCTTGTTTTCCTCGCTCGATTACCAGTTCGTGAGGCCGGGAGCCACGGCAAAAATCGGCGCGCTTTCGGTACGGTTCTTGCGCGTGCGGCACAGTTTGCAGCCTGGTTTCCCAACGTTCGGGTTCCGTATCGGCAAACTTGCCTATGCTAGCGACGTCGCCTCGATTCCGTCGCAGACGCTCAAACAGCTTCAAGGCGTGCACACGTTCGTGCTCGATGCGGCCTTTTGGTTCGCGCAGAAATACCGCGGGCATCTGACGCCCGACAAGTCGATTCGCTATGCGCAGTGGCTTGCCATCGAACATCTTGTGTTGACGCAGACGGGGCACACGTATCCGCCGCATATCGAAGCCGAGCGCGCGCTCAAGGCCTATGCGCATGAACGCGCACCTGAGATGAAATTGACGCTGGCGTACGATGGACTCAGGCTTCGGAATCCATAAATGAAAAACCCGTTCAGAGCATGGGGCTTGTGAACGGGATGGCGAGGCCGGTGCGGAGACGTTCCTCGTTGGCATCGAGGTAGTGCAGCAACCAGCGCGCGGATTGCGCGAGTCCGAAGTGGTACGGAGCCGGAACCGTTGCTCGTTCCGCATACACGCCGATCGCGAGGACGGCGTTGTAGAGGCTGACGTAGATGGCGCGCGCACGGTGCTGAGGGAACTCGATCGTGCGGATGCAACCGTTTTCGTCATGCTCACAGACCCAGTCTCTCAAGCGCGCAGCGTGTCGTTCGGTATCGGGGTGACGAACAGCGTAATGCATGACGGCGCGCAGCAGGCCGCCGCCTTCCTCGGCCTCGATCTGGATCGAGTGGGGGAGGTGCTCCAACCTGCCTGACGCCTCTTCGGGGTACGTCGGAAGAAGGATCGTTTTGTGCATGAAAACCTCCTATCCTGAGCATAGCAAAACTCCCCTGGCATGTCGCCAGGGGAGTGTGCGTTACGGCAGGGGGATGAGGTTCCCCGGGGTTTTTCCGGAAAGCGCGTCGATGATGCCTTGCGCAGCGATTTTCGACATGGCGTCGCGCGTCTCGATCGTGGCTGAGGCGGTGTGAGGCGTCAGCGTCACGTTGGGGAGCTTGGCGAGGCCGGGCGCGAGTTTTGGTTCAAACTCGTAGACGTCGAGGCCGGCGGCGGCGATGCGTTTGGACTTCAGTGCAGAGACCAAAGCTTTTTCGTCGACGACCGGACCGCGCGAGGTGTTTACGAGGATCGCCGTCTTCTTCATCATCTTGAGCTTCTTGGCGTCGATCAGATGGCGTGTCGTCGGGAGAAGCGGCACGTGGACGGAAACGACATCCGAGGATTTCAGCAACTCTTCGACCGTGGCAAAGGTCGCGCCAAGATCTTTTTCAAAAGCCTCGTTCCTCTTTACGTCGTAGTACAGCACTTTCATATCCAGGCCGCGGGCGGCACGGCGGGCGACTTCCGCACCGATGCGTCCGAGTCCGAGCACGCCGATTGTTTTCCCAAAGAGCTCTGTGCCCAGCAAAAGTTCCGGCTCCCATCCCTTGTACTTGCCGGCGCGTGTGAAGCGATCTGCCTCGCAAACGCGTTTCGCGGCCGCCAGCATGAGAGCGAGCGCGTGTTCGGCAACGGCTCCGTGCAGCACGTTCGGAGTGTTGGCCGCCAGGATGTTCCTCTTCTTAAACGCCTTCAGGTCGAAGTTGTCATAACCGACGGCATAGTTTCCGACGATCTTGAGTTGTGGGCCGGCCGCGGCGAAGAACTCGTCGTCGATTTTGTCGGTGAGAAGGGAGAGAACCGCGTCGCAGCCTTTGGCGGCTTTCAGCAAGTCTTTTCGGGGCATGATCGTGCTCTTGTTGTGGAGCCTGATCTTGTAGCCGGTGGCTTTGAGCAAGTCGAGTCCGGACTTCGGAATTTTGCGCGTGACGAGAATGGTAGCCATAGAGTTATGCTTTGCCGGCTGAGCCGAACAATTCCATCTTATGTTTGACGACTTCGGTCATGAGCTTCTTGGCGGGACCGATGATCTTGCGAGGATCGATCGCTTTCTTGTCGTTGATCAGCGTCTCGCGCACGGCGGCGGTGAAAGCGATGCGCAGGTCCGAGTCGACGTTGATTTTGTTGATGCCGCGCCGCACCGCCTCCGCAATCGCTTCGTCGGAGACGCCGTGCGCTCCGTCGAGTCTGGCGCAGTCGCCGAGGATCGAGCAATGCGTTTTGGTGCGTTCGACGAGCTCTGGTGAAATGCCGGAGGCGCCGTGGAGCACGAGCGGCATGTTGACGAGTCTTTTGATGGCGGAGATGCGTTCGAAGTCGAGTACCGTTTCTCCTTTGAATTTAAAGGCTCCGTGCTGGGTTCCGACGGCGATGGCGAGGGCGTCGCACTTCGTGGCTTTCACAAAGGCCAGGGCTTTTTCGGGATTGGTCAGGTGTGCATCTTTTTCTTCCACAGAGACGAAGTCTTCGATCCCAGCAATGGCACCGAGCTCCGCTTCGACGGAAACGCCTTTCCATCGGGCCCAGCCGACGACCTTCTTCGTGTTGGCGATGTTTTCGGCGTCCGGCAGGGAGGAGCCGTCGTACATGACGGAAGTGTATCCTCCGGCAACAGCTCTCTTCACGACGTCGAGGTTCTTGCCATGGTCGAGGTGGAAAACGACCGGGACGTTCGTTTTGGCCGCGACATCGACCATCGCTTTGAGATATTCCATGCCGGCGTACTCGACGGCGCCTTCGCTCGTTTGCACGATAACGGGGGAGCGCATCTCGATCGCGGCCTGCATGACCGCTTGGAGGATCTCTAAATTGTTGATGTTGAAGGCGCCCACGGCGTAGTTGCCTGCATGCGCTTTCGACAGGACTTTTTTGAGGGTCGTGAGCATATCAGAACTTCACGGCGCGCGGTTTCGGGTATTTCTTGAGCCAGGCTTGGATTTGCGGCTTGGTGAGAAGTCCGGCTTGCGGTCCGACTTTCGTAATAACCGACGCCGAGTTCATCGTACCCCAGTGCAAAGCCTCCGTAATGTCCTTGCCCTGGATCGTGGCGGCCAAGAAGGCAGTAGCGAAAGAGTCGCCGGCACCGGTTCGCTCAACGACAGGCGTTTTGGTGATTCCACACTTCCAGAAAACGACCCCGTCGTGGACATAGGATCCTTTGTCGCCGTCAGTAATAACGACGATTTTTGGACCGACGCGCTTCATAGCGATGATGAGTTCCTTCATGTCGGCAATTTGTCCGACCAAGCGCTGCGCCTCTTCCTTATTCACGAACAAAACCGAAGTTTCTGCGAGAAGCGGCTTAAGTTTTTCCAGTCCTTGCTTGAGCTGATGTGTGCCGGGGTTGAATGCGAGTTGTGCTCCTGTTTTTTTAATGTGGGCGAGAAGCTCCATATGGAAGTCCATGTGGTTTTTTCCCATGGAAGTCAGATAGAACCACTTCGTCGGCTTGAACTTCGGCATCTTGTACGTGCGGTCGATGTGATAGACAAGAATCGTGCGCTCGCCCTTATAGTTGAGCACGACTGAATAGTTCGATTCCTGCTTCTTGTCGATCTGCATGTACTCGCAGGAAACCTTGGCGTCGCAGACCGTTTCCATGATGTTTCGTCCCGTTTCGTCGTTGCCGACGATCGAATAAAAGGCCGCTTTGAGCCCGAGGC
>JBPOIQ010000005.1:0-19094 GCA_052034355.1 Minisyncoccota bacterium | reverse complement strand
GACGCGGCGGCGAGCGTGAGGTGCGGATAGCGTCGGCGATAGCTCAAGCCGATCAAGCAGAAGGTCGCAAGCGCGATCCAGAGAAAGTAGACGGGTGAGACGGCTTCCCAAGGCGTGCGCAACGCTTCCGCCGTTCGTGCGCCCAGAAGCCATCGGAGCGCGGCTACGTCGGCGCATACGGTCAGAATAAGAAAGATGCCCGACAATGAGTCTTCGGGAAGGGACTTTTCGACCGTAAGCGCCGCGGCGGCTACCCGGCCGCGTACGCCTGAGCCCAGGGGGGAGACGGCAAAGAGAAGCCAGGGTAAGGTAATAAACAGCCACGAGAGGCCGATCGTGTCGAGTTTATAGGCGTAGTACACGGCGCTCCCGGCTGCGGCAAGCAGCGACAAGGCGCCCAACAATCCAAAAACCAGCCGGATCGGCCGCTGTTCCTCGGGGAAAGCGAGCCGGCCTGCGGCCTCGGACATGCCGTAGAGCAGCAAGGCGCCGCCAAAAGGCAAAAGGAATGCAAAGGCCGAAGAGGCGAGCCCGAGCGCCGCAAGCACTCCTCCGATCGAGGCTAAAATGGTAGAATGAAGCGGTTTCATAGCTTGATTGTAGCACAGAGATGGACACGAAAATCTACCCGCATGACCGTGTCCTGGCCGCGACGATCCTCAAACTCGTCCCGACTTCGGTACGCCCGAACCACATCACGGTTTTCAGGTTGCTGTGTACGCCGATTGCGCTGCTTCTTTTGGCCTACGGCCGCTACGAATACGGCGTCCCGTTCTTTCTTTTTCTCGCCTTCACCGACATGGTCGATGGCTCGCTCGCGCGAAGTCGAGGTCTTGTCACGCGCTGGGGCACTCTTTTGGATCCCGTCGTCGATAAGATTTTGATCGGTTCCGTTCTCGCCGTGCTTCTCTTTCGGCAATTCCCGCTCGTCATCTTTTTGACCCTGCTTGGCATCGAATGCGCGTTTCTTCTTGGTGGCTACTTGCGCAACAGAAGAGGTATCGTGACGGGCGCGAATTGGTGGGGCAAGATCAAAATGGTGTGCCAAGTCATGGCGGTGATGAGTTACTTGTTGTACTTGGAATCCGGAATGCCGGCGCTGCAAAACGGTTCGTATGCGCTCTTCGGACTCGCCGCACTGCTCGCTTTTTGCAGTCTTCTCGCGCACGGACTATGACGCTTTTGCAGCGCGCTCTCATTGCGGTCGCCCTCTCGTTTTTTGCCGTGACCGCATGGTACGGCCGTCCGGCCGGACTTTGGAATTCGCCGGATGAAACCGCAAACGCTTTTTGGATCGGACGCGTGGCAAAAGGGGAGTCCTTGGCCGTGCGTGATGTCGTCGTCGGACTCGGCGCTGGCGCGATCCATCCGCGCAGCATGGCGGTCGTTGGCGACGCGCTCGTGCCGGGAAGTTTCACGGGCATGATTCTTCTCTATGGAGCCTTGCGCCTGCTTTGTAAGATCCCGCTCTTTCTTCTGACGCCAATTTTTACCGTCGTGGCCGGAACGGTATTCGGCCTCTTGGTCGCCAAGCTTTTCGATCGCCGTACGGGAACGATCGCGTCGCTTCTTTTTTTCCTGCATCCGGCCGTCTTGTATTACGCAGCGAGAGGCCTCTTCCATAACGTGCTGTTCGTCGACCTCTTAATCCTTTCCGCGGCAAGTTTCGTTCTTCGCAAAGATCGGCTTGGCGACGCGCTTGGCGGGTTTGCCTTCGGTTGGGCACTGGCAACGCGCACCTCGGAAGCGATCTGGGCGATTCCTGTTTTCGCGCTTTTCCTGCCATTCGCCGGCCAGGAACGCTGGCGGCGTTTAGGGATCGCTGTCGCCGGAGCCGCGCTCCCCGTGTTCCTCCTGCTTCAGGTGAACGCGTCCTTGTACGGTTCTCCGTTCAAGACCGCGTACGTCGCCGCTCCAACTCTTTCATCGCCGGCCTCTGTCTCCGCGCCTGCATCGGACGAGGCTCTTGCGCCAGAACCGTTCGTGCGCCTGCCTTTTGGTTTTGATGCCAAGCGTGTACTGCGTAATTCGTGGTGGTACGGGATCTCCTTGTTCTGGTGGCAATCACTTCTTGGCGTTTTCGGGCTCGGAATGTGGCTTGTTCTTTGGAAGAAAGCGACGCCTGTTCAAAAAATGTACGCGTGCGCGACCGTCACAGGCGCGGCGTGGCTTGCGGTGCTCTATGGCAGCTGGGCGATACGCGATCGTCTCGATCCTTCGAGCGTGACGATTGGAACGTCGTATGTCCGATATTTCTTGCCGGCATACGTGGCGATGATTCCGTTCGCCGCCTTTGGCCTCGGACGGCTCTCTGAAACGATGAAAAGGCGCGGAATGCTTGCCGCGCTCTTGGTCATCATCGGGACGCTTACGCTGCGAACGGCTGTTTTTTCCGGGGATGAAAGTTTGCGCGCTGTTCGCATGACGCTTTGGCAAAATTCGTTCAAGTCGCGCGTGCTGTTGTTCGACGTCTTTCCAGAAGATGCTGTCGTCATGACGGAACGTTTTGACAAGCTGATCGTTCCGAGCCGCATGCGCATCATTCCCGCAATGGACGCAGTTTCGTTTTCCGCGGCGGCGCTCGCGCATGCGTATGTGCCCGTCTATTGGTACGGCCTCACGCCTTCGACAGAAGAGCGTGCGCGGTTGGATGGGCTTGCGGATGACGCAGGCCTGCTCCTCCAAGAGTCATTCAGTCCCATCCCGGGAGAAACCGCCTTGCGTTTTGAAGTGCGCGATACCGAAAAAAAACTATGAGCAGTGCCGCTTCGCAACTTTTGTTCGTGCGCCGCTTCCTGCGCTTCGCTTGGTTTGTTCTCGGCGTCTTTTTGCTTGGATGGATCGTCTGGCAAAATGTCCCGCCTGGCGGCATCGTGCGCGCTATGGGGCGCACGGGCTCGCCGAACGGCTTCATCGGTGGCTTCACCCCGCTCGATCGCGCCAAGCCAGTCGAGGAGAACGGTACATGGTATTCGGATGTCGTGAACGAACCGGTGTATTTCCATGTTGCCGCGCCGCGTTTGTATGAGCGCGTCCGCGTTCGGTTGCGCTATATCCTCGAAGGGCAGCCGTACGTGGCCCTTGGAGCACGGACGGACCTTGCGGAGTGGAGTTTTGATTTGAAACCGATCGACGTGCCGATGCTCGACGCGTCGGGATGGGCTGCAAGACAAGACGGGGAGCTGCGTATGTACGAACGAAAGGCATCGACGCGCTCCGCCGAGCAGTTGCTGGCTTCGGGTGCTCGGACGGCCGTGCTTGGGATGGATCCCGTGCGTTGGAGCTTGAAACTCCCCGCACTGTCGAACGAAAAAACGCTCGATGCCACCTTGAACGAAACGGGTTCTCGCTCGATCTACGCGTATGTCCAGAACGGGCCTTTTGAAATGTCGCTCGGCTTGCGCGGTCCGGATAAGGCAGAGGCGCGCGTGACGCTGGTGCGCGAGGGGAAAACGCTCTTGACGCGTACGCATCACGGAGACGGGGCAGTAGCGCTTCTCTTGAGCGGAGCCGAAGCAGGCCTCTATCGCATCGACTTGCAAGCGCCAGATACTGTTTCGTTGGTAGGCATCGCCTCGCGTCATTCGCGCGTCGTGCTTCTCGACACGGCAGGGGAGCATCTTCATGCGCCCTCCGGGGCCACCGCGTTCGATCCGGAGTTTCCGGTCGTGACGTGGGAGACGGATTTGAAGAAGGTACCGTATGACACGATTGTCGCGCGGTATCGTCCACCCGAAGTATCGGCCGACGGTTGGCGTACGGCCGAAGCACAGTTCGATCTTTCTCGTATCGCCGCATCCCAAGGCCGCGTCCAGATGCTTTTGTCTCTGCCTGCAATCAAGACGGTTGGCGGCAAGATGCGGATTGATCGGGTCGAAATCGAATACATGAGGCCGCCGCTCGAGCCGAAAAAGCTTCTCGATCTTCTGAAGCTCAAGCTATGAAATCTCCAAAAGCGATCATTCACCAGATGGCTATCGACGCCTGGGGCGCGGGCCTCGTCGTTTTTGTCGTGTGCCTCGTTTTGGAAACGCTTGAGCGAGGTTTTGTCTCCAGGTTTTTCAACGTGCTCTGGCTTCTCTTGTTCGTCGTGGCCGCTTCGGTTGCGGTCATGCTGACGCAATCGCGCTCCGCTCTTCCTGAGGAACCGCATCATCCCGCGGTTTCGGCACAAACGCTCTTGCGTCTGGGTATGTTGCTGCTCGTACCGGCTGTCTGGATGTTCTTTCCGGCAAGCGCAAGGATCTTCTGGCGCGCGGCGGCAACGGGAGGTATCCTGCTTGCAGTCCTGGTCAGTTGGCCGATGTTCTCGAAAAAAGAATGATATGAACGATTGCATCTTCTGCAAAATTATTGCCAAAGAAATTCCCTCCGAGATCGTGTACGAGGACGAGAATGTGCTCGTGTTCGTCGATATCAAGGCGATCAATCCCGGACATGTCCTGGTCGTGCCCAAGGCGCACGCGGCGGATTTTGCTTCGGCACCGGAAGCGTCGGTGATTGCCGCGATGCTGGTTGCGCAACGCATGGGTAAAGCCCTTATGCGAGCTCTGGGTGCTCCTGGATTTAACATTGGCGTCAATAACGGTCGCGCGGCTGGACAGCTTGTCGACCATCTTCACATTCACGTGATTCCGCGTTTCGAGGGGGATGGTCATGAGCACTGGCACGGTGCGGCCTATCAAGACGGAGAAATGGCCAAGGTTGGACAAAAATTGCGGGAAGTGCTAGATTGACGGGAATCCTATGAGAATTCTGGTCACCGGCGGCGCCGGTTTCATCGGTTCCGCCTACATCCGTTATCTTCTGAAACACCGCCCCGACGTCGAGGTAGTCAATTTTGACAAGCTGACGTACGCGGGAAATCTTGAAAACCTGAAAGGTGTTGAAGCGGACTCTCGCTATCGTTTCGTGAAAGGGGACATCTGCGCGGCGGACGACGTTGCACGCGCACTTGAGGGTGTTCAGGCTGTCGTGCATTTCGCAGCCGAATCGCACGTCGATCGTTCCGTGCTTGATCCGCACGCGTTTTTCCTCAATAACGTGATCGGTACGCAGGTGCTGCTTGAGGCCTGCCGCAAGGAGGGGGTTACGCGCTTTCACCATGTCTCCACTGATGAGGTGTACGGCGATCTCGGACTCGACGAAGACCGGGCGTTTTTGGAAGGCGACGTGCTCAAGCCGCGTTCCGCCTATGCCGCTTCGAAAGCTGGTTCTGACCAGGTGGTCATGGCGTATGCCTACTCGTTCGGCATGCAGACGACGATCAGCCGCTGCTGCAACAACTACGGACCGTACCAGTTTCCCGAAAAGCTCATTCCGCTTTTCGCGACCAATGCAATGGATGACAAGTCGCTGCCGCTGTATCGCAGTAGCAAAAATTCCCGCGAATGGATTCATGCCGACGATCACAGCGCCGCCGTGGACCTGATTTTGAGAGAGGGTAAGATCGGCGACATTTATAACATCGGTACCGGGGTCGAGCGTACGATCGAGGATATCACTGCCTTGATCCTCGAAACGCTCGGAAAACCGGAATCGCTCAAGACGTACGTGCCCGACCGCCCCGGCCACGATCGCCGGTACTTCATCGACTCTTCCAAGATTCGCAACGAGCTCGGCTGGAAACCCGCCGTTCCCTTCGAGGAAGGGATCCGCTCGACGATCCTCTGGTATCGCGATAACCCCGAATGGTGGCGGCGCGTGAAAAGCGGAGAGTATCAGAAGTATTACGACGCCTACTATAATGACACGCTGAAAGGAAACGTATGAAGCCTACGAAAGTTCTCATCTTCGGACGCGGCCAGCTCGGAACGTTGTACCGGGACTTCTTCGTGTCCAAAGGATGTGCCGTCGATTCGCCGGTCGGCGATATTCGCGACGAGGCATTCGTCTCCGGCGCCGTCTCGGCCTCTCAGCCGGACCTGATCGTGAACGCCGTCGCCAAGACGAATATCGACTGGTGCGAGATGAACAAACTGGAAGCGTTTCATATCAACGTGCTTGGCGCCGACACGATCGCCAAAGTCGCCGAAGAGCGCGGCATCTATTTGCTGCATGTCTCGAGCGGCTGCGTGCAGGAGAGCCTGACGCCGGACATCGTCCGTACGGAGGACGATGCGCCCCATCCGCTGTGCTATTACTCGTGGACCAAGGTTTGGGCCGAAAACCTGCTTTCCGAACGTGCTGCGCGCGGAACATTGAAAGTATTGATGCTCCGTCCGCGCCAGCTTCTCTCTGGTATGGTGAGCCCGCGCAACGCCTTCGTGAAAATGCTGACGTATTCGAAATTTATCGATACGGCCAACTCCTGCACCATCGTCGAGGATCTCATGGACGTAACCTGGTCGCTGCTCGAAAAGGACGCGACCGGCCTGTATAACGTCGCGAACCCCGGCGTCACGACGCCGTATCGCATCGCCGAGCTGCTCAAGGTGCATGTGAAGCCGGAGATGAACTTCGCCAAAATCTCCAAAGAAGAACTGAATCGCATGACGCTCGCGAAACGCGTCGACTGCGTTCTCTCGATCGCCAAGTTGGAAGCGGAGGGTATTACCATGCGCCCGATCGAAGAACGCTTGCTTGATATCCTGGCGATCCTGAAAGAGAATCTCGCTTCCGCCGAAGCGGACGCCATGCTACGCAAAACCGAAGAGGAGACGCGCGAAAAACTGGCTTTGGTCGACTGAACGGAGAAAAAGCCCCACCTTGACGAAAGGGGGCTTTTTTGCTATCGTCCATCCCATCGTTCCGCCTGGCGGCGGAGTAGAAAGTGAGCCAATGTCATGTCCACGAAAAGGACCGTTGTTTCATGGGTTCTCCTGCTCCTCGGTGCGTACGGTGCCATGGTGTTCGCCGGCGGGTTCGTCATCGCAACCTCCTGCATGCTCGTGATCAGCGCCGCCTTCGGCCTGTTCCACGCGCTTGGCGAGGCTCTGTCGAGGGACGGCTACGAGATCCCGGAGTCCAGACGGCATCGTACGATCACTCATTCGGACGTCGCCAATCGCGAGATGACGACGCTTCCCAACATCGATCACCTTGTTGTCAACCGCGCTTCCTGAAGCGCGGTTTTTCTTTTGTGTGGTATACTATGCGTACTATGAGCTACCGCAGGCTCCAGGTGTATTTCTTTATGGCCGTGTTCGCCTTGACGCTCGTCGTGGCTTTCTTGGTGTTCCGTCCATACCTCAGCTTGATGGTTTTCTCGGGTATTTTGGCCGTCTTGATGCAGCCGGTGTATCGCTACCTGCGCCGCCACTTCCGGGGCAACTCGATGTTCGCATCGCTGGCGACGGTTTTTTTGACGCTCGTGCTGATTCTCATGCCGCTCCTTCTTATCGTCGGAACGATGGTGACCGAAGCGGTTCAGCTTTTTAACACGGTGCGTCAGCAGGTGAGCTTTGAAGACGTGGCCGATTCCTTGGCGAAGATTCTCGGGCCCGAACAGGCGCATGCAATCGCGGCGGAAGCGACGCGCGCTGTGCGTGATGTCGCCTCATACGTGCAGCCCGTCATTTCGAGCCTTACCTCCAACATCGCCGCCCTCTTTGCCGATACCTTCGCCTTCATCCTAGGCTTCTTCATCCTGCTCATGGGCATGTATTACCTGCTCAAGGATGGCGGGGAATTCAAGCGCCAACTGCTCGATCTTTCGCCTTTGGGCGACGAGGATGATACAACGATCGTCGACCGTATCATGGATGCGATCAAGGCGGTGGCCTACGGCCAATTCGTCGTGTCGCTCATCAAGGGTACGATCGGCGGCATCGCCTTCGTGGCGCTCGGTCTGCCGGCGCCGGTTTTCTGGGGTTCGATGATCGCCATGACGAACTTCATTCCCGCCATCGGCACGGCGCTCGTCACCGTTCCGTTTACGGTATACTTGTTCGCCGTCGGACGTTTGTGGTCCGGTCTAGCGCTCGCAATCATCAGCGTGCTGGTGATCGGCTTGGTCGACAATTTCTTGACACCGCAGGTCATGCGCTCGCGCATCAAGATTCATCCGATGCTGATCCTGCTCTCGATTCTTGGCGGCCTGCAATTCTTCGGCGCCTACGGCATTTTCTTCGGACCGATCGTGCTGTCGGTGACGATCGCCCTGATCGATATTTACAAAAAAGAATTTCGCTCATCGGTCGAGCAGATCGATAAAGAAGATTGACGGAGAAGTGAAAAAGTGTTGAACTTTGTTCAGCACTTTTTTGATTGGAGGAAGCATGTTCAAGCCGGTTTGGAGGCTCGTGGAGCTGCAAAGCATGCATGCCACGGGAAAAGAAGGCGTTTTGACGATCGCTGAGCTATCCAAGATCGCGCCAGGCTTCTTCCCGCTCGATGTGGCGCCGCGCGTGTACTGGATCACGAATCCGTCAATGAGTTGGATCGTGCGAGGAGGGCACATGCATCCGGAAGGCGGGAAGCGGGAACTCATCGTCGCGCTGGCGGGACGCATCGATTTCGAGATGCATATGCCTGGCTTTTGTGGCGAAGAGTCCTGCGCGGATTCGAAGTGCGGCATGCTCATTCCGAACGGCGTGTGGCACCGTATGCGTCTCAGTCCGGGCGCAATCCTGCTCTCGATCGCCTCGACGCTCTATGCGCCCGACGAATCGGTGACCGCCAAACCCTGTAACTGCGATTCTGCCGAGCCTGCCTAGGACTCGGTTTTTTTGATGCCGCGGCCTCACCTTTACGAGTCGGGGCATTTCTGCTAGCGTGAAAGCCAGATATGAAAGCCCTGATTACGGCAGGTGGCCGCGCGACGCGGCTCCGGCCCATCACCCACACGATCAACAAGCACCTGATCCCGTTGGCTAACAAGCCGATGATTTTTTACGCGATCGAAAAACTGGTCGCAGTCGGCATCACGGAAATCGGCATCAGCGTCAATCCAGGCGAGGAAGAGATTCAGAAGGTTGTCGGCGACGGCTCTCGCTGGGGCGTGAAGATCGTGTTCATCGAGCAGAAAGGCGGACCGCTTGGCATCGCCCATGTCGTCAATAACGCCCGAGATTTTTTGGGTGACGAGCCGTTCGTGTTTTATCTCGGAGACAATATCATTCTCGGCAGCCTGAAGCGTTTCGTCGAAAAGTTCGAAACCGAGAAGTTGAATTGCGTCTTGGCGCTTTCCAAAGTGAAAGATCCGCAGCGTTTCGGTGTGCCGCAGATCGAGGGCGGACGCATCGTGCGCGTCGATGAGAAGCCGTCCGATCCGAAAAGCGACTACGCCGTAACGGGCATCTACGTGTACGACAAGACGTTTTTCGAAGCGTTCACGCACATCAAGCCTTCGACGCGCGGCGAGTACGAAATCTCCGACATCCACACCTGGCTGATCGAAAACGGAAAGGCTGTCGGGTATGAAGAAATTACCGGTTGGTGGAAAGACACCGGTAAGCCCGAAGATCTTCTTGAGGGTAACCAACTGCTTCTGAATGAGATGATCGACGGCGGCCGTGAAGGCGCGGAGATCGATTCTTCCGCCGTACTCCAGGGTAAAGTCTCGATCGGCAAAGGGACGGTGGTCGGCCCGAAAGTGTTGATCCGCGGACCCGTCGCGATCGGCGAGAACTGCAAAATCGAAAATTCGTATATCGGTCCGTACACGTCCGTCGGTCGCGGCGTCGAAATTTACAACACGGAAATCGAGCACACGGTCGTGTTCGATGATGTCGACATCAACTGTTCGAAGAGGATTGTCGACAGCTTGATCGGCGCGAACGCCACGATCTCGTCGGCGCACGCCACGCTTCCGCAGGGTCACAAGCTCATCATCGGCGATAACACCGTCGTGGAAATCTAAAAAACGCCCGCGCTACCGCAGGCGTTTTTTGTTTATCGAAGGCGCAGTTTCCAGAGTCCATCCTCGCCATCCCTAACTCCGAAGATATAGGCTGTATCTCCGTTCGTGCTGACTGCGAAACGGTGCAGCTTTTGGAATTCGACCAGGGGAACCGTCATGCGTCCGAAACGGTCGACGGTTTCGATGCCGAAGAGGGTATTGTGTACGACGTAGAGCGAGGTCCACTCCGGGCGCTGCCAGGACGCTTGTCCGATGGATTCGCCAAGTCTGTTGATGAGTTCATCCGATCCTGAACGAGCATCGTACATGCGCAGTTCGAGATCGTTCCAATAGAGGAGACGCGTGCCATCGGACGACCATACGCCATCCCGACCTCGGCCTTCGAACGCCGTCGGACGGTCGCCGGAAGGATCGATCGTGAACAGGCGATCTCCAGAGAGCGATGCGTAGGTGATTCTTCGTCCGTTTCCGGCCACGGGGGCATATTTGGAAGTCGGAAGCTGGGCAATCGTTTCGAAAGAGGTTTCGCGCAGTCGGCGTCTCGCAAGCTTCGGTCCGCCTTCTTCGAGAATTCCATATAACATGTCATCGACGATGATGGGAGCGAGGATGTTGGGTCCTGTTTCCACGGCGGTTAAGACATCGGGATCAACTTGATACAGACGATCCTTTGCGATGCCGTAGAGATGGTGGGTGTCTTGCGCCCAAAAGGCCTCGGTGAAAGCCACCTCCGCCTCTTTTGAAAGGTCGCGGACGCGTTCCGGATCATTCGCGCTCCAAAGCAGGAATGACGGATTTTTACCTGTTCGCTCGATGAGCAGCGTGCGCCCGTTCGGCGACCAGTTCAGGCGAAACGATGAGGCGGCGGCGCTGGAACGGTAGGGGAGGTAGGCCGTGCCGATTTTCGTGTCGATGACGCTGAGTTCGGAGCCGGAAGATGCGGAGGCGACGACGGCGCCGTAGCGAACGTCATGCGAGAAGGCGGAGGCGGCCGCTGATCCGAGTATTTTGATCGGCGTCGGATCTTCCTTTCGGAACAGCGAAAGTTGGTTCAAAAAAACCGATTCGCGACTACCGACCGTGACGGTTTTAGACCATGTATGATAGCCCGCCTTTTCGACGCGCACGACATAGGTACCCGGCGTGACTTTACTGATCTGCGTCGGGGTTTCCGTCTTTTGGAGCTTGTTGTTGAGGCTGATACTGGCCCCCGTCGGCCGGGTTTCAACGACGACAACCCCCGTGCGTTCAAGGCGGCCGCGCGTGAAATTATAACGATACCCGGCCGTTGACAGGATGACGGCCGGGGCGAGCACGAAGAACGTCACGATGAACGTCCAGCTGAGAAATCGTCTTGCGCGCGGGTTCATAGCGGAGTATGCTGGCACCGACCAAATCGTACTATGAGCCGACTCCGAATTCAAGGCGGAAAAAAGCTCCGCGGTCGGCTTCAGGTGGCGGGTATGAAGAACGCCGCCACGCCGATCCTGGCAGCGACGCTGCTCACGGACGAACCGTGCGTCTTAAAGAACGTTCCTCGCATTCGCGACGTCGAGCGCATGCTCGATATTCTTCGAAGCCTCGGAGTCGCGGTGGCCTGGAATGGAGACCACGAAGTGAAGATCGATCCGCGGAACGCTGATCCGGCGAAACTGGATCGTAAGGCGATGCGCAGCATGCGTTCGTCGGTTTTGTTTTTGGGACCGATGCTCTCGCGATTCCGCGCGATGGAATTGCCGGAACCCGGCGGATGCATCATCGGCAATCGTCCGCTCGACACGCATCTCGTCGCCCTCACGTCGATCGGCGCGACATGCGAGCGGGGCGTCGAAGGATATCTCTTGAAATCGACAGGCCTCGTCGGACGCGAAGTGGTGCTGCCCGAGTTTTCCGTTACCGCCACCGAAAACCTGATGATGGCCGCGGCGACGGCCAAGGGACGCACGACGATCAAGCTCGCCGCCGCCGAACCGCACGTTGAAGACCTCGGAAACTTCTTGAACAAAATGGGCGCCCGCGTACAAGGGCATGGATCGCACACGATTCATATCGACGGCGTCGAACGGTTGCATGGAGCCGAACACGAGATCATTCCCGACCAGATCGAAGCCGGTACGTTCATGGTGGCGGCGGCGCTCACGCGCGGCGACCTCACGATCGAACGCGTGCGGCCCGATCATCTCGATATCGTCACGCAGCGCCTTCGAGCGATCGGCGCGTCCGTCGAAGTCGGCAGCGATACGATTCGCGTGACGGCACCGGGCACGCTTTCGGCACTGAGCGGCTCGAACAAATACCAGTCGTTGCCGTATCCAGGACTCCCGACCGACCTCATGGCGCCTTTCGGCGTTTTGGCGACGCAATGCGTCGGCACAAGTTTGATCCAGGAACCCCTCTACGAGGGACGCTTCGGTTTCATTCAAGAATTGGTTAAGATGGGAGCGAACGCGACCGTGTGCGATCCCCACCGGGTCCTGATTTCCGGGCCGACACCCTTGTATGGCAGGGAAATTCGCAGTTTGGACCTCCGTGCTGGAGTCACGCTCCTTTTGGCTGGCATCTTGGCTGACGGAGAAACGATTCTTCACGAGGCGGAAATCATCGATCGCGGCTACGAGCGCATTGAAGAGCGCTTTGCCGAGGTAGGGGCAGAAATCATACGCGAAGAAGATCACGCATGAACATTCCGGAGAACAATCGCGCGCGAAAAGCCGTCGGCGTCTACCTGGCGCTAGTCTTTGTCGTCGCGTCTTTTTTGTGGGGCTATCGGACGGGCGCCGGACGCGCCTCGCGCGTGCCGACCGGTTCCGCTTCCGGCAGTATCGAATTCGTGAACGCCGAACTCGATCGTTCCGGAGGGAAGGTCGATTTCGAGCAATTTTGGGATCTTTGGTCCATCATCCGCGAGCGGTACGTCAAACAGCCTGTCGACGAGAAACAGATGTACTACGGCGCCTTGCGCGGCATGGTGGCGTCTCTCGGTGATCCGCACTCGATGTTTTTCGAGCCGGTGGAGTCCGAAGAGTTTACCAAGCAACTTTCCGGAAAATTCGAAGGGATTGGCGCCGAAATCGGCATGAAGAAAGAAGAGCTGGTCATCGTAGCGCCTCTTTCGGGTTCACCCGCCGAGAAGGCTGGGCTCAAGGCCGGTGACCGCATCATCGCGATTGATGAAGAGGATACGTATGGCATGTCCCTCGACTTTGCGGTCAGCCATATTCGCGGCGATAAGGGTACCAAAGTGAAGCTGACGATCGTGCGTGGCAACGAGACGGCTTCGCGCGTCTTTACGATTACACGCGACACGATCGCAATCCAAAGCGTGAAAGCGACGTTTATCTCTTCTCCGAAGGGAAAGAAACTTGCGGTCATTACCGTCACGAATTTCAACGGCGACACCTTCGAGCGTTTCCAGGACGCAGTGGCGCAAATTCAAGGCCGCAACATTGACGGCATTGTGCTTGATTTGCGGAATAACCCCGGAGGTTATTTGGACGTTTCCGTGCAGATGCTCGGCGAATGGATCCCGGGAGAAACCGCCGTTTCGGAACGCTTCTCGGACGGCACGAAAGATTCGCATGAGGCGACCGGCCGCGGCCGCTTGAAGGACATGCCGACGCTCGTTCTCGTGAACGGAGGTTCGGCCTCCGCTTCGGAGATTGTCGCGGGCGCGCTTCAGGACCTGGAGAAGGGCGTCTTGATCGGCACGCAGACGTTCGGCAAGGGGTCGGTTCAGGACTTGATCGATTTGGGTGACGGCTCTTCCGTCAAACTGACGATCGCCGAGTGGCTGACGCCGAAAGGCAACAACATCAACGCGAACGGCATCACGCCCAACTATGTCGTCGAGCGCACCGAAGCGGATTACGACAACGACCGCGATCCGCAGCTTGATGCCGCCAAGGCTTGGTTCGACGGCGTCGTGCCTCCGCCGGCCCCGAAAAAAACTTCAAGAAAATAATATGGAGCCGCAAGAGACGCAAGCGCCCGCCTCGCCGGCGCATCGTAAACACCGACGTCCGACGCGCGGCCGCAAAAAAGGACCGCCTCGCGTGCAGGTCGAAATTTCTGCTGGCGGTATCGTCTACAAGCGCACGCGTAAGGGGCTCAAGATGTCGCTCATGCTCGATCCTTTCGGGAAATGGACGTTCGCCAAAGGACACGTTGAACCCGGGGAGACGATCGAACAGGCTGCGCTCCGCGAAACGGCGGAAGAGATGGCTCTGCGCGGACTCAAGTTGCGTTTGCCGCTCGGTACGATCGATTTCTGGTTCCGCGAGAAGTACCGACCGGGAAGCAAGGGCATGCTCGTCCATAAATTCGTGCACTACTTCTTGATGGAAGCGCCGTCGGGGGAGTGGGGCTCTCCGCAAAAGCACGAGAAGATCCGTCAGATCATCTGGGTCGATCCGCGCGAGGCGATGGCGAAATCGAGTTACGAGGACGTGCGTCCCGTGCTTGAGAAGGCGCTGATCACGCTCGGTGTGAGGAAGCCGCCAGCCACCGGCATTCCGTCCGAGAGAGGCGCTGCAACCGCCGCTGCAAAGCCCAAAAACGACAAACCTCGAACCTAACCGTTTCCCGCATGTCCAAGTTCATCTTCATTGTCGGCGGCGTCATGAGCGGCGTCGGCAAGGGTACGGCCACCGCTTCTATCGGTCGCATTCTTCAATCGAAGGGATTCCGCGTCACTGCCGTGAAGATCGATCCGTATATCAACGTTGATGCGGGAACGATGAACCCCGTCGAGCACGGAGAAGTGTTCGTAACGGAAGATGGCGATGAAACCGACCAGGACATCGGCAACTACGAGCGCTTTCTCGACACCGACATTACATCGGTGAATTACATGACGACCGGGCGCATTTATCGGGAGGTCATCGAGCGCGAGCGTAACTTGGAATACGGCGGCCGCACGGTCGAGGTCGTGCCGCACGTGCCGGAAGAAATCATCCGCCGCGTGAAAAGGGCAGCGAAGGAAGCGCATGCCGACGTCTGCTTAGTCGAGATCGGTGGCACGGTCGGCGAATATCAAAACGTGCTCTTCCTCGAAGCGGCGCGCATGATGCATTTGAAGAATCCGAAGGACGTCTTGTTCGTCCTGGTTTCCTATTTGCCGATCCCGTACAACATCGGCGAAATGAAGACGAAGCCGACGCAGTACGCCGTGCGCAGCTTGAACTCCGCCGGCATCCAGCCCGACTTTATCATCGCCCGCGCCGCCAGGCCTCTCGACGAGCCGCGCAAGCGCAAGCTTTCCCAGTTCTGCAATATCGACGAGCGCGACGTGATTTCCGCCCCGGACGCGCCGTCAATTTACGACGTGCCGCTCAACTTCGAGCGCGACCAGGTCGGCAAGCGCATCTTGTCGAAGTTCGGCTTGAGACAGCGCCGCCGCGTCGACTTGAAAGACTGGGCCAAGCTCGTGAAGACGATTCATGCCGAGAAGAAGCCGGTGAAAATCGCGATCGTCGGCAAATACTTTTCAAGTGGCGATTTCAACCTGACGGACGCCTATATTTCCGTCATCGAGGCGGTCAAAGCGGCGGCTTGGCACAACAACTCCGATCCGCAGCTCGATTGGCTCGACTCCACCGAATTCGAATCGAATCCGGAAAAGCTCAAGGAACTGTCGAAGTATGACGGAATCCTGGTTCCGGGCGGTTTCGGCAGCCGCGGCGTTGAAGGAAAAATCAACGTCATTCGTTACGCGCGCGAGAAGAAAATTCCGTATTTCGGATTGTGCTACGGCATGCAGCTTGCGACCATCGAATTCGCGCGCCACGTGGCGGGCCTCGAAGGGGCGAATACGGCCGAAGTGAATCCTGAGGCCGCGCATCCCGTCATTCATATCATGCCCGACCAAGAGGCAATCGTGCGCAAGGGGAAATACGGCGGCACGATGCGTCTGGGCGCCTACCCTTGCACGCTCGCTCCCAAAACCCACGCTCGTGCCGCCTACGGCAAGCGCGAAATTTCCGAACGTCACCGCCATCGCTACGAATTCAACAACGACTATCGCGAGCGTCTCGAAAAAGCCGGCTTGACGATTTCCGGCACCTCGCCCGACGGCAAGCTTGTCGAAATCGTCGAGCTTAAGAATCATCCGTTCTTCGTCGGCGTGCAGTTCCATCCGGAATTCCTCTCGCGCCCGCTCAGACCGCATCCGTTGTTCAACGCGTTTATCAAGGCGGCACTCAAGAAATAGGGCCCCCTTCTCGCTTGTATGGGGCATCGCTACGAATCTGCTTGGGAGGTACTTGCTGAAACGAGGCCCTTACAGTCAATTTCGACGAAGTTTGGGAATGCGGAAGATCGTTTCTGGGCTTCGGGAAAACGCACGGCTGAATTTTTGCTGCAAATCCTGCCGCACGGCACGTCGGCACACCAGACGGCAATGGATTTTGGCGTCGGTATCGGCCGCGTCGCTTTTCCGCTGTCCGATTTTTTTGAGTGTGTAGTCGGTGTCGACGTTTCTCATATCATGCTGAAGAAACTCGCTCGCGAGGCCGTTCGCCAAGGAAACGGACGTGTCATGGGGCATCATATAGATGCGGCGTGGGATGATGTGCCGGTGGATTTTGTCTATTCGGTTCTCACGTTCCAGCACATGCCTCATGACGAAGTGCGAAGCGCGCTGAAGCGTCTTGCCCGAGTGACGAGAGGGTGCGGTTACTTTCAGTTCGATACCCGGCGATCCTTTTTCGGAGCCCTTACGCGCTTCGTGCCGGACACGCTGCTGCCTTGGACGTGGCGTGCAGGCATGCGGAGAATCCACCGCACCCCGGAAATGGTCCGGACTTGGCTGGCCGAAGCAGGTTTCCGCATCAACCAGGAATTTCAGCCTAGTACTGCCCTGCACGGTTTCCTCGTAGTACCGGAGGCGAAACAGACTGACGCTTTTTAGAGCGTGCCTGACAATTCCATCGCCGAGTGCTAGGATCTTGGTTGGAGGTGATCCATGACGTTTCCACCAACTCAGACGTTTCCGACTCGGATCAGTCCTGATGACCGTTTCGAAGGACTGGTCAATGCCGCTGGTGTGCGTCTCTCGAACAACCGGATGCTTGACGGCAAGGACAACCTCGCCGAACACTTCACGCTCGAGCAGATCACCGCGCCGCGCGTCGTGCCGGTGCGGCTCCTGCAGGTGCTGGGATACCACGAGCCGAAGTCGCTCAACGACATCGAATCGCTCGTGCGCATCGCAGAGTGGGGTTTCGCCCCGCTCTCGCTGCATGCCTTCCTGGCGTTTCTCGGCCAGCATCAGAACGCTTGTCGTGACGTGAGTGGGACGACCCTCTTGGATGGCCGACGTGTGGGAGACTATGCTTGTGTCTTCCGCTTCTACGACCGCAAGGGCTTCGAGCGCGATCTCAACTTGTTCCCCGTACGCTCCGTCAAGCCTGGTTATCAAGCTCTGCCGACATGGACCGAACTCTATGCCGCTGAGCCGGTGCGCGAGGATGCCAAGGCTCCTATTTTCGGCAACCCTTCGTGATCCGGAGGGTTTTTCATACGAAAAAACCGGCCTTCATGAAGGGCCGGTTTTTTCTTACTTGGCGTCGACGTGGACGTACGTCCGAGCCTTCAAGGTGCCGTCGAAACGGCGAGCCTTGCGGGTGACGAAGCGAACCTTGCCGTCCGCGGTGGCGAAGATCGTGTCGTCTCCGGCGCGCTTGGTGTTCAGGCCCGGGTGGACCTTGGTACCGCGCTGGCGAACGATGATCGCTCCGACTTTGGCCACCGAGCCGCCGGAGAGCTTGACGCCCAGGCGCTTGGAGATGGAATCGCGGCCAAGTTGTGTAGAGCCGCCTGCTTTTTTTGTTGCCATACCAGAGTGTTTTAGGTCCCTTGGGGTTCGAAGTGCTTCGAACGATCCGGGACGATAGGGGCAGTATAGGGAAGGTCGGTAGAACTGTCAACCCCGACAAGATCGGGCTTGTCCACCGGGCATGCCCCTGGTTCCAGCGGCGAAATTCCCAGGCTTTTGAGGTGTTTTAAGGCTTGGCGGCGGTAGCTCTCGTGCGAAGCGGATCCTGCCTCGGCCTCGATGGTCAAATAGTCTCCCAATGCCTCTGTTTGGTCCAAATGCATCTGATATTGGCAATAGCGCCAGGTCTCCCGTTTAAAGCGAACACGGTCCACAGCCTCAAACCCAAGCATCTCAAGAAGACGGCGGCAGGCGGCGTGGTCGAGCACGATGGTTTCCGGAATGTCCGCGAGGGCATGGGGTCGCGTGCAGCTGAGGCGCGTAACGGTGTCCTGACGTCGCAGACGGGCCATCAGGTCATCTGAGCGCCGGAAGAGGATATCGTCGATTTGAGAGCGTTTTACGAGGTTACAAGAGGTTATGAGCGCCTCACGGGTCAGGGCCGCGGCGACGGGGAGGGTGTATTCGCGTTTCGCCATATTATGGCTTTCTTACCAGGACGCGATTGAAGGCATGCGCGTCCGTGCCGTCGTAGGCCAGGATCGTTGCTCCTGGCAAGTGTTGTTTGAGCAGCGCTTCGACGTCCTGGCGCCGCCAGCCGGTTCGGTAGAGGCCTTCCGGTGATGGGAGAAGCGAGGGGTTCGTCACGAAATCGAAAAAGAAATACCCCTGCGCTCGAAGGATCCGCCAAACGTGCGCAAGAGATGCGGCGACGTGCTCCGGTTCAAGTTGTGAAAAGACCGCGCCTCTCGAGAGTACGACATCAAACTCCGCGTCTAAAAAGGGAAGTGAGACGGCATCGCCGCGTACGAAGATGCCTTTTGGGTATTTATTGCGAGCGGCTCGAAGCATGCAGGGCGAACGGTCGAGAAACGTGACGGAGGCGACGCGTTTCCAAAGCGGCCATGAGGCCTCTCCGGTACCGCATGCGAGATCAAGCAGCCGATAGGATTTCGTACGGTTGCCGATCTTCAGGGCGCGTTTCAAGAACCAGTGGAAGCGCCTGAAGCTCTCTTGGTGGTTCATATAGGTCGACGCATCGGTCAGGAGCGCGTCCCAACGCGGCGCAACGCCGTCCCAATACGGTATAAAAGTGTCCATAGGTGTGGATAACATATCGTGCGCAAGACCTATCACAGCGCGATATAAAGTGTCAAGTGTTTGACACTTTTGAGGAAATATGGTATTCTGTGACTACGATATGGATTCTGTCCAAAAACAATTGGAAGAACTGGGCTTGAGCGCGAACGAGGTGAAGGTCTATATGGCTTCCCTCGAACTTGGCGCTGCAACCGCGCAACAACTCGCTGCCAAGGCCGCCGTCGTCCGTCCGACCGCCTACGTCGCTATCGGAGGCCT
>JBPOIQ010000008.1:0-3273 GCA_052034355.1 Minisyncoccota bacterium | reverse complement strand
CGTTGTACTTGACCGCCAACGCTTCGATCGCGAGCTCCGCGCGGATCATCTGCGCCTTGCGGCGGAGACGGTCCGGGCGGGTGATCGTGATCAGCTCGGCCTTGATCTCGTGCTGCTTCGCGAGCCGTTCCTTGTTGGAGCGAGTCAGCGCGTCGAGCTCCTTGCGGATCTCGCTCGCGAGCACCACGCGGTTGCCCACGTGCCGCAGTTGGTCCTGCAGGGCGCGCTTGCGCAACTCGGTGCGGAGGTACCCGTTCCAGTTGTTGCGAGCCCGCTTGATGATCGGGCTAACCCGCGTGATCACCTCCTGTGCCGGCTTGGCGCAGGCGACCAGGAGCTTCTGCTGCTCCTGGATCTCGGCGGGGACCCACTCGAGGTCGCTCGCGAACTTCGCGAGCGTCTTGAGCCGCTCTCCCAGCTCCTCGGTCGTCTTCAGGGCGTTGTCACGCACCATCGCGTCGATGGTGCTGAGCAGGTTGCGGAAGTTACGGTTCAAGTCGTTCACGGGGCACCTTCCTTGTGATGGACTGCGTTCAGGGATTCGGCGTCCGCACAGCGTTGTGCGGGCGACGAAGGCTGAAGGGGACGGCGAGACATTGTCGTTCGCGAACGACGTGTCGAGGCGTCCCCGAGCAGAAAAGAGGTTGAAGGTTCTAGTGATGTTCTCGCGCGCGGTTAGCGCACGAGCGTCTGCATGTCCGTCGGCAGGCCACGGACGAGATGTCCGTTGGTCCAGTCGGCGGAACCGCCGGGCAGGTCGTTATGCGCCGCACTGCTGTTGTCGGACCAGACGAAGTGTTGCAAGGCGCTACTGCCGGTGATCATGTCGCCTTGCGTTCCGATCGAGCCGGTGATGCGACCGGTGTCGCCGAGCAGCTTGGTGCTGATCGACTCGCCTGATGCATCCGCTCCGCTCACGGTGATGCGGAGCTCGTACGTCTTCGACTGTCCGGCCGCGATGACTTGCTCGTTCGCGAACGGCATGTGGAAGAGACAGACTCCGTTCGCGAGCTCGGGCGTCGGTCCGGTGGTGCAGCCCACGGCGCTGTTCGTGGTCGGGAGATCCGCACCCATGCCGACTTCTCGGATGGACGGAGTCCAGACCGCGAGCCATGCGCCGCCTCTGTCAGCGAGCGCAACCTCGAACGCCAGGGACTTCAGTGAGTTGCTGCCGGCCGCGTCAGCTGTGATGGTGACGTGCGCGATGGTCTGCGTGCCGTTCGACAAGGTCGACGTCGGCAGGTTCGCGAGCGTTACCGTCGGCCTGGACTTGCGAAGGATCTTCGCTCGTCCTTGGACGTTGCCCGAATCTCCGATCGTGTCGACCACGGCGTCGGTGACCGCGCTTCGCACCTCGAAGGTGCCGTCCTCCATCGGTTCGGGACCGCCCGTCCAGCAGGGACCATCGTTGCTCCCCGCACAGAGCGTGACACCGATGTCGATGCCCGTGTCTGCGCCGATCGGACTGACCTGGTTGGGCACCCCCGCCACGGTCAGCGTCTTCCAACCGTCCTGGGGGACGACGAAGGCGAAACCGGAGAAGTCGACGAAGCCGGATCCGTTCGGAGGAACGGGGCCGGCGACGAGTGTCGTTCCGTCGTAGAGCGAGAGGCTGTTCACCCCGTGCGGAACGGACGGATCGAACACGACGTCGGTCAGCCGGAAGCGGAGCTTGGTCTGCTTCAGACTCTCGCCTTGCGCCATGAAGCGGTACTTGGCGAGCACGACGTTCGTCGAACCGCCAACCACGATACCTGCCGCGGACTCGGTGTCGTCCGGGGCGAGCGCGTAGGTCATCACTCCGACGCTCGGATTCGCGTCGGTCGATGCGTCTGGTGTCGTCGCGGCGTCCATGTTGGGGACACCAGCGTCGCAGCCTTCGTGATCGTTGATCACGATGACATCAGGCTCGTCGCCCTCGATCGTGATGCAGCCCGTGAGCTGCGCGATGACCAGGATGGCCATCAGGTAGAGAGGGGCTGCGTAGAAGCAGCCCTTCAGTAGTGCACGCTCACGCTTGTTGAAACAGTCCATGCTCAGGCTCCTTGTCGAAGGTTCATTCTGTTCTGTCGATCCGGTTGTTCCGGCATCGGGCCCCGATAGATTCGGGAGCCAATTGCGGAAGGGGACGGCGAGGCGTCCCCTGTATGTAGAGCTGTGCGGTGTCTGGATGTCTTCCTCGACTTTCTTGCCCTGTAGGGCCGTTCAGAGTGGTCACGTTCAGATGAACGTGCGAGCGATGATGGTCACCAGCAAGGTGACCAAGAGGGTGAGCGAGACGCCCGCGCCGACCCCGAAGGGCAGGCCGCACGTCTCGGAGTGCCGGCGGCACTCTTCGTACCAAGCGGTTCCGCGCAGGAACCGCACGTACCCGCACATCGCCCACATCACGCCACCTCCTGGAAGGAGGCAATGACCGCCGCGGCGCCCTCGAGTTCCTCCTCGGTGAAGAGGAAGATTCCGTCGAGGCTGCGGAGGTCGTGGGGACCGACCTCGATGATGATCTGGGGCTCGGTGAACTTGGACGTATCCACTTCGGCGCACATGGCGTCCTCCGTTGTGTGTTGCGGTCAATCTGTCCGCGCCCCCTGACGCAGCCTGCGGCAGAGGATTCGGATCGATCGCCCGCGGGAAGAGTCCCGCGGGGAAGGGGTTGAGAGAAAGAGCTCAGCGCTTCTCGATCGCGGCCTGCACCTTGGGGGAGGTGTAGGGCACGTGCCGGCTGCCGTTGCTGACCAAGATGATCTTGATCGAGTGCAGCCGTGCGCGGTACTCCGCGCAGTAGTTCTTCGTCGAGCGCGGGCCGCGGGGCTTCTGCCGCTCGGTCTCCGAGAAGATGGTGGCGAGAATCGCCCTCTCCTCGCCCGGGTCCATCTCGTCGTCCTCGGCCGTGACGACGTAGGGCTCCCGGTCGTCCACGACGTCGTCCGCCGTGACGAAGTGCCGCGCCGCCGCCTCGTGGTCGAGGCGGCCGTCATCGATGTCCTCGGCCTCGTAGAGGCCGGGGTAGCGCGACGGCGCGCGGTTGCTGCAGAGGGTGCTCTGCATGCGTTGGGCGTTGAGGCGCTTGTCCTCGAGCTGGTCGAGGAAACGCTCGTTGCACTGCAGGTCGAACTTCATCTTGTTGGCCACGGTATCCTCCAGCGGTTGGGTTGAACGTATGTTCCTGGTAGCCGCTCGCCTTTCGACAGCGGCTCATGGAACATACGATATCACAAAAAGCGTATTTTGTCAATAGTTTCGGACAGTAAAAATACGGCAAAATAAGGCAAA
>JBPOIQ010000046.1:0-20510 GCA_052034355.1 Minisyncoccota bacterium | reverse complement strand
CAGGTCCAATAACCGCGACGTGCTCATCTCGCTCGGTTGCCTGGCATTCGTCGTCGCGCTAATCGGATTCCTACCGCATGAAGTCCGCTATGTACCTTTGGTGAGCCTAAGCGTGCTCGGAGCGGCGATCATCAACCTCGTGCTCATTGTCCGGGTACACGAACCATCCCGCAGTCCCTCTTCCCGCAGAAGCGCGCGAAGGACGGGTTGGAAGCAGATAGGGCTCCTTGGCATCTCAACATGTATGTACGTGACCTGTGTCATCTTCGGTCCGCCGTCGTTGTTGTATTTTGCCATCGCCTCTATCGTCTGCCTAATTTACTTGGTTCTCATCACCTTCCTCGTGAGTCGCACCTGAGGGTGCGTGGATCTTGACGGAATCGGCGGTTCGTACTAGCCTTCACTCGCACAGCCGAAAGGCGTGCGCTCTTATCCCGGCAGGCAAGGAGCCTGCCGCGTAGTATCCCGCGCTTGCGCGGGACTCTTCTATCCCCGCACGCTTTGTGCGGGGTTCTTTTTTTCTGCAAAAACCGTTTCGATCTTCTTAGATGAAGGAAAAACACTCTCGGCGGAAAGTAAAAATACGCCCTCTGGTGAGGACGTACTGAGGAGAGGGGGGTGTGGTCGTCACTGACAAGTAGCAGGCGTTCGCAGGAGCATTCTGCTGTGCAGCCATGCCCCTGTTCCGACCGCTCCTAAGGCTAGAAGCGGACTGGCGCCCTCGTCATTAGCCAAGGCCATCGCGATGCGTTCAGTTTCCTAGGCCTGCCACGCACCGGGCTGCTTCGAACACACCCCCTCCCGCGGCTCACAACGCATCGCACTGTGAGCCGCGGCAAGAGACGTGCAAGGAGCCACTCGGTGAACGATTGGTTGTAATACTATTGATGGCCAGTAATGTTGTCAAGCAGACCATCGATGAAATCTCTGCCCTTTCGATCTGAACAAAAAACACCCGCCTGACGTAAAGCGAGGGTGTTTTTCCGGGATTAATTACTACCGGTTCCTTTATCCATATCATTCAAACTTACGCGTCTTGCCCGTAATGACTTTCAGTTTGTCCGGCAAAATCTCGATATCGAGCACGCTGGAGGAAAGGCGCTGGCCATCGCGGATGACGGTGACGGGCTGAGTGTGACGCACGGTGAGCTTGCGTACGGGGACGATCGTTGGCGCGGGCGGCGCTTCTACTTTGCGGAAGAGGTTCGAGAAGAATCCGCGGCGCGGCGAAGGCTGGAAGACGGTTTCGAGGAAGCCGTCGCGCGGGGAGCTGATCGTCGCCGCTCCTTCGGCGGACATGGTCATAGGCGCCAGGTTACAGACCTGGACCTCGTTGTCTTCCGTCGGAATGACGCTGTATTGGCCGTTGCAGGAGATCGCGGCGCGGGTGCGCGGGATGCGCACCGATGACAAGAAGTAATGCCCGTTGATGCGGCCGAGGTCGACCGTATGCAGCACGCGGCGCGACAGGATATTGCAGGCTTCGACGCCTTCCTCGACACCGAGGAGACCGGCGATATTGTGCGGACCGTCGCCGATCGGAATGACGCCGAAAGCCATGTCGTGCTCCCCCACCGCGTCGATCAGGCGACCGATCGTCTCGTCGTTACCGACGGCGACGATCGTTTCACAGCCCTGCTCTGCGGCGTCAGCGACGATCTCGCTGATGTTCTTGAACATCGTCAAGCGCTCGATGCGCCCGCTGATGCCAAGGTCCGTCAAACGCGTCTCGACGCGCGAAAGGACGCGTTCGTGACGCTTGTCCGTGACGAAGCTGTCGTAGACGTAGGCGTACATCCTGAATCGGAATTACTGCTGGAGGATTTCTTCAATCTTCTTTTCGCGGGCGGTGCGGACGGGGCGAGAGGCGGAGAACGCTTTCTCTTCGACCGCTTCCTCTTTCTTGTCCATCGGCTGGACGTCCATGCCGATCACGAGCTGGCCGCGCATCACGGCACCCGGGGCGACCGAGAGCACCTTGGCGTGAATGTCGCCGTAGACGCGGGCGGTGGAGGAAAGCTCGAGGCGATCGAACACGCGGAGGTTGCCGTGCAGCTCGCCGGCGATGGTGCCGTTGCGGGCCTGAACGTTGGCGGTGATCTTGGCGGCTTCGCCGACGATCAGGTCGCGCTCCGTCGCGATCGAACCGGTCACCATACCCTCGATGCGCACGTTGCCTTCGCTGACGAAGTCACCTTCGACGCGCACGGACGGCGCGATGACGGTTTCGGTTTCGTTTGCTGCGACCATATCCCGTTCATTCTTGAACATACCTCCACGAAAAGAGTTAACGCCTGAAGCAGGCTGTGAATTTCTTTCCCTATTGTACCCTGTAAAAAAAATGAGGGCAAAGCGCCCTCAGGGGATGAACAAGATTGTTGTCTACATCTCCTCCGGAACGGAGAAGCCCAGGAGCTCGGTACCCCGCTTCAAGACCGCCGCTGCGGCTTCGAGCAGCTTCAAACGAGCCTTGCGGTCCTCTTTTGAGGCCGAAAGAACGGGGGCGTTCTCATAGAGGGCGGCGACGGCCTTGGCCGTCTCGTAAACATGGGCGGCCACGAGCGAGGGACGATCCTGGGAAGCGGCCCGATGGACGGCCTCAGGGAAACGCGCGAGCGCGAAGGCCAGCGCGAACTCCTCCGGCGCAAGATGGCGGCCCTCCCCTTCGGCCTTCGTCTCCGTCTCGGCTTTTTTGAGAAGCGAACGGATGCGGGCGTGCATGTACTGAAGATACGGACCCGTCTTGCCGGTAAAAGAAAGCGATGCTTTCGGGTCGTACACCATGTCCGAAGAAATATCGACTTCAAGGAAGTAGAATTTCACGGCGGCCAGGGCGACCGCGTGCGCACGGCGAACCACCTCGTCGTCCGGGAGCGTCGCGTGGCGCTGCTTGATTTCCATCGCAGCGTCCGTTTCAAGCGAGGCCAGGAGGTCGTCAGCATCGACGACCGTACCCTCGCGCGATTTCATGCGGCCCTCCGGCAGTGTGACGTAGCCGTAGGAGAGGTGCTTCGCGCGCGAAGCCCACTCAAAACCGAGCAGCTCCAAAATTTTGAAGAGCTGCTGGAAGTGCAAATTCTGCTCGTTGCCGACGACGTAGACCGACGCGTCGATTCCTTCCTCGTCGAACTTCTTCTTGGCGAGGTAGAGGTCCTGGGTGATGTAGAGCGACGTGCCGTCCGACCGAAGCACGATTTTGTTCGGCAGTTTGTACTGTTCAAGATCGGCAAAGACAGCTCCGGTTTCATCCTTTTTGAAGACACCTTTTTTCAAACCGAGTTCGACGATGTCTTTTCCTTCTTGATAGATTTCCGATTCTTTATATTCGACGTCAAAACGGAAGCCGAAACGCTTATACGTGTCGTGCTGGCCGGCTTCGCACCACGTGCTCATGGTTTTCCAAAGCGCGCGTGTCTCAGCATCGCCGGATTCCCACTTGCGGATGGTTTCGTGGGCTTCTTTTTCCAGCGCTTCATCCTTCTTTGCAGCCTGCTCGTACATCACGTAGAGGTCGCCAAGATAATGATCGCCCTTTTTACCGAGCGTCTCCGGTGTCGCGCCATTCCCCCACTTCACGTAGGCGACCATCGCCTTGGCGATCGCGAGGCCACGGTCGTTCAACAGCAAAGCGCGCGTCACCTTCTTGCCCTGGGATTCGTACAGGTTCGACAAGGCGGCGCCGATCAAACCATTACGGACGTGGCCGAGGTGAAGCGGTTTGTTGTTGTTCGGACTGATGTATTCGACCATGACCTTCTCGCCGTCCCCCGCGCGGTTGCCATAAGCATCGCCGTCTTTGAGAACGACCGAGGTGGCCGCTTCAACGAGCGCTGCACGGTCAAAAAAGAAGTTAAGGTAGGGACCCTTGGCTTCGACGCGTTCGAAACCAGCTGGAAGCTTCACTTCCGAGGCAAGACCGGCGGCGATTTTCGGCGGGGCAGACTTCAGCTTCTTCGCCAACGAAAAGCACGGAAACGCCAAGTCTCCGTTTTCCGAAAGTTCCGGGTATTCGAAAGCTTCCGGCGGAACGTCATCGCCAGTCGCTTTTGAAAGCGCTTTTGCCAGGTTCGATTTTAATTCTTCAATCAGGTACATAGATGATTCCATCCCGGCGGAGGCCGGGATCCATCACTAGAGGATTCAGGCAACCGTACAGAGTGGACCCCGGCCTCCGCCGGGGTGGTAAACAATTATGCGATCTTCACGAAATGTAGCTTGCCTTTCTGGAGGACGATGCCACCTTTGGCGATTTCCTGCATCGGATTTTTCACGACCGTGCCGTCGATCTTCACGCCACCGCTTTCGATATCGCGACGCGCTTGAGAGTTCGACATGGCGAATGCCGCAGCAACGACTTCGTACAATTTCATCGACTTGGCCAATTTCCAGCTCTTCATCTCCGCCGGCATCTCGCCTTTCTGGAAACGCGCCTTGAAGCCTTCTTCGGCCTTCGTAGCCGCCTTGTCGCCGTGATAGAGGCCGACAATCCGCTTGGCGAGGCGCATTTTCACGTCGCGCGGGTTCTCCCCTTTCTTGAGCGCGGCATTCTCGGCGGCGATCTCCTCTTTGGAGTAGTCCGCGGCGAGTTCAAGCCAGTTCGGAAGCGCGGTATCCGGCACCGACATCGTCTTGCCGAACATGTCCTCGGCCGAGTCGGCGAGTCCAATATAATTGTTCAGCGACTTCGACATCTTCTCCTTGCCGTCGGTGCCGACCAGAATCGGCGTCGTGAGGACGTCTTGCGGGACCAGTTCCTTCTTGCTCATGAGTGCGCGCCCAGCGAGAAGGTTGAAGGTTTGGTCGGTGGCACCAAGTTCGACATCGGCGTCGAGGGCGATCGAGTCGTAGGCCTGGAGCATCGGATAGAGTAGTTCGTGCATGTGCACGTCCGTTTTGGCGGCGAGGCGCTTCGAGAAATCATCGCGCTCGATGATGCGAGCAACGGTGAACTGGGCGCACAACGAAATGAAATCGGCCGCTTTCATTTTGCCGAGCCATTCGGAGTTGTAGCGGATCTCCCCTTTCTTCACGTCCAAGATCTTGCCGACCTGCGTCAGATAGGTTTTGGCGTTGTCCTTGATTTCCTTGGCGGAGAGCATCGGGCGCGTTTTCGACTTGCCGGTCGGGTCGCCGATCAGCGCGGTAAAATCACCGATCAAAAAGATGACCTTGTGACCGAGGTCCTGAAACTCGCGGAGCTTGCGCAGCACGACGGCGTGGCCGATGTGGAGATCGGGGCGCGACGGATCGGCACCGAGTTTGATGCGCAGTTTCTTGCCGGAGCGAAGTTTCTTTTCGAGGCTTTCGCGAACGATCACGTCGGCGACCTGATGTTCCAAAAGGTGGGAGATGGCGGCGTCAGACGGGGCTTTCATATGCAGAGACTTTAGCTTTTCACGCATAAAAAAACAACCCTGCTTGCCTCTTTGGAAGAGCTTCGCAGGGCGCGCCTCGGCTATCCGTCCTTTTCCTGGATACCGAGGCGCTTGAGCGCGAGATGGATCGACGCGAGCGTCTGGGCGCGGTCGTGCTTCAAGGCGTTCCATCGTTCGAAAGCCCTTTCACCGTTCCAAGCAAGGACGAATGTCCAGGTAGTCCCCGTCTTGTCGGTGATGGCGATGAAACGAAAGGCGGTGCCGTCGGCGGTGCCGATGAACCGCTGGGTGCGTACGTTCGGAGCTGAAATGCCGGTCGATTCGGCGTGCACGCGCACGCGCTTCGCCTCAAGCGAGGCGGCGAATCGTTCGATGACGCTTTTCTTCGCGCGGAGATTCGTCACATAAGCCGCCGCGGCGGCAGCAGCGACGCTACCAAGGATCCAGGCAAGAAAACGCATACATCCTCCCTTCGGCTGTCTGCAGCCTCTCACGCGCCAAGGCGGCGCGTCAATAAAAAACCTCCACCGAAACGGAGGAGGCGTCAGACGCGGCGCTCGACGATGTTCTTGGGCACGCGCATCTGAGGTTTGAGTCTGGGACCGTCGCGAAAGGAGATCTTCGCTCCGCGACTGCGAATGTCGTGGATGATGTTGTGATGCGCGTCTCGATCGTAGAGAGAGGCCGGCTGCTCCCGAATCGCGGACGCCGACGGGATGTGCGAGCCGCCCTCGTATCGGCAGATCATGTAACGCATTCGACCGTCTTGCCAAGACTGATGCTCAACATACCGTTTCTTGCCGAACCGGTCGGTTGTCGTACGCACGAGCGTGTGTTCGCCTCCGTGCGTTTCAATATCCTCTTCGTAGATCACGCCCTTCTCTTTCGCATAGACAAACATCTCTTTGGCCAGGCGATCAAAGAGCAGGCAACTCGGCTCCGGTGATGATGCCCGAGCCGCCAGGCGTTTCTTCCGACGAAGGCGGCTGAACAGGACGATCGATGCAACGAAGAAAATGGCGAGGAGCAGCCACTTGAACGATTGGAAAAAGGGCATGACCTACACTCTCCTTTCCATATCTATCTGAACAAAAAAACCGGCTTGGGTCAAGCCGGAGGATGGGCGGTCTGGAGGTTAATTGCGCAGGAGACCAGCGACCCTGTACATCACATCCAAAGCCCTTCGAGCGCGCACAGAGAGCAGACGATCGCGAGGATAGGTGTCGAGTAGATCGGTGAGCTTCTTCATGCGGTCGACGAACCAAGGAGAACGGCAGAAACCGAACCTGTATGAAGGGAAGTATTGTAGACCCTCCGCTCCAGAACGCCACATAAAACGATAACGCGGTCCGGTTCCAAAACGGATGAAATCCAGCCAATCCCCATCCTTCAGATATGCGCGGTAAGAAAACTGGCAGTTTTGCATGTTCAAGCGCCCGGGCACCTTGTCAAAGCGAATGATACTCAAGTCGTTCAATGGGCGATTCTCGTGATCAGCCACTTCTTCGATGAAACGATCGAGCTCTCGAGACAACGGCTCTCTAAACTTTCGTTCGTGATGCCAAAACATGATGCGACGAATGACCAGTGCGAGGAGCAACAAGACAGTGACGTAGATGAAGAATTCGATCGCGGGCGACATAGGAACCCCTTTAAAAGTGCTGCGCCTAACCTACTGCAAAAAAGCGCTTCGAGTCAAGGTTCGAAGTCTCACGAGAAATGAATCTCCCCAGGCTTAGGCCAGCAGCATTATGCCGTACGGACTCCGTCCGTCTTTTGTCTCGCAGCCTCCTCTTGTCATTCTGAGCGAAGCGAAGAATCCCTGTCCGGAGAGGGATCCTTCACTGCGTTCAGGATGACAACAGTGGCGGCCGCGAACCAAAAGGAGACAAAGAAAAAACCGTCCAAGACTAGGTCGAGGACGGCGTGCTGGGCACGACTTCCGCTTCGCGGATATGCTCGTCGTCAAAGCAGCTCGTGGCTCTGGTCGGTCCTGGCGGACCGAAGAAGGTGTCGACGAGCACGCGCGCTTGCTCATGCGGATAGGCTCTCCATCGGTCATCCATGCGATAAGCCAACTTGATGAAGCGTTCTCCTTGCTGGAACCGATCGTCGTCGCTCCCCTGGAAGAACTCTTGACTGAATGAGACGTACCTACCGTCTACATCAGCAGAGACTCCTACCCGTACGGCTGTGCGGCCACTGCCATGGATGACCCGTTCGATGCTGAACTTCCAGAAAGAACCCTCTACGCCGTACGGCGCTGCCTTGCACTTGAACCCCAGACCACTTACTCCATCACACCTTTCGACGCTCACAAGCAGTCGGCGCTCCAAGAAATCTTTGCGGCAGAAAGCCGAAAGAATCGACCAGAGCTGGCTGTTGATGTCGTCGCGCTGGCAACGTAGCCCTTCGGCGTCGCGCTGAGCGACATTGAGCTTGCTCTTCAAGCGGAAAACTCTCCGAAGAGAAACAACGATCACGAATAGGGCCGCGTAGATGATCCAAAACATGGGGAACCTCCAAAAAAGAACTCGCTGGGGCATTACATCCCAGCGAGTGTCGCGTCAATCTTCTTCAATTCTTCTTTTTTCTCGGCGAGCATCTGCCGAGTTTTTTCGACGACGTCTTTCGGCGCGTTGTCGGTGTAGCCGGGATTCGCGAGTTTCGCTTCGAGGTTTTTCACGAAACCGGAGAGGTTCTCTTTTTCCTTTTCGAGCCGGCTTTTCTCTTTGGCCAGGTCGACCATGCCTGCGAGAGGCAGGTGGATTTCGACGCCGCCAACCATCGCCCCTGCCGCATCTTTCGGCTTCTCCCCCTTCGTAAGGATCGTCAGCGTTTCGATGCGGGCGAGCGTGGCGATCACGGCCGCGTTTTCCTTCAAGAGTTTCGTTTTTACGCCGGCGACGAGCGTCGCGTCGATTTTCTTGGCCGGTTCGACTTTGTATTCGCTGCGCACGTTGCGGATGGCGCCGATGATGTCCTGAAGAAGCGCGAATTCCTTCGGCGCGTTGGCGGCCTTCGTCTTTGGCCAGGTTTCGACCATCAGGAACTTCTTGCCTTTGGCGTTGTCCGAGAGAATGTTCCAGATCGCTTCGGTCACGAACGGCATGTACGGATGCCAAAGCTTGAGGATATTTTCGAGCGCGTAGAGCAGGATCTTCTCCGTGGAAGCCCTGAGCTTCGCGTCCTGCATTTGAATCTTGGCGATTTCCAGATACCAGTCGGCGAATTCGGTCCAGGTGAAGTCGCGCAGCAATTCGCCGGCCGGAGAGAATTCGTATTTCTCGATCAAGGCGGTCGCTTGCGCAGAGACTGATTCAAGCCGGGCGAGGAGCCACTTGTCGGAAAGCGTTTTGGCCGTCGGTTTCTTTGAGACGCGCGAAACCTTCGAGACGCTCGTCAGCACGAAGCGCGAGATGTTCCAGAGCTTGTTGGTGAAGTTGCGATAGCCGGCGATTTTGTCTTCCCACACCTTGGCGTCGGCGCCTGGAGCGGTGCCGAGGACCAGCGACAAACGGACGGCGTCGGTGCCGTATTTCGGAATGACGTCGAGCGGGTCGAGCACGTTGCCGAGCGACTTCGACATCTTCCTCCCCTGCTCATCGCGGACGAGGCCGTGCAGATAGACCGTCTTGAACGGCACCTGCTTCATGGCGTACTCCGTCATCAAAATCATGCGAGCGACCCAGAAGAAGAGAATGTCGTAGCCCGTTTCGAGAACGTCGGTCGGGTGGAAGCGTTTCAAGCCCGGCGTCTTCTTGGGCCAGCCGAGCGTCGAGAACGTCCAGGTGCCGGAAGAGAACCACGTATCGAACGTGTCTTCATCTTGGCGGAGTTTTTTCGAGCCGCAGCCTTTTGCGGCGCACTTCGTCGGCGTTTTGCGCGCGACCGTAACGTGGCCGCTTTCGCAGTGCCAGGCCGGGATGCGGTGGCCGAACCAAATCTGGCGCGAGACGCACCAGTCGCGCAGGTTTTCCATCCAATGGTAGTAGACCTTCTCGAAGCGTTCGGGAATGATCTTGACCCCGCCCTTTTTGACGGCGTCGAGCGACAATTCCTTGAGCGACTTGCCACGGCCTTTGATCGTCTTGTTCACGTCGACGAACCACTGCAGCGAAGTGAGCGGTTCGATGGCCGTCGAGCAGCGGTAGCAAGCGGAGAGATTGTTGTCGATCTCTTCGATCTTCTCGATCAAGCCCTGGGCTTCGAGGTCTTTGACGAAAGCGTGGCGCGCTTCAAGCACCGTCATACCTTGGTACTTCCCCGCCGCTTCGAGCATGCGGCCGTCTTCGCCGATCACTTTGATGATCGGGAGTTTGTTCTTCTCGGCCATGCGGAAGTCGACCGCGGAGTGCGCGGGCGTGACGCCGATCAAGCCGGAACCGAACGCCATGTCGACTTCATGATCGCCAATAACGCGGATCGTGAGCGGCTTGGTGCCTTGACCCCAATTGAGTTCAAACGTTTTTCCAATCCAGCTCTTGTAGCGTTCGTCGGAAGGATTGGCGGCCACGGCAGTGTCGCCGAGTTTCGTTTCAGGGCGCGTGGTCGCGACGCTGAATGGACCGTACTTCAGAAAGTACAGCTTGGCTTTTTGCGCTTTGTATTCAACCTCGTCGTCCGCGAGCGTCGAGGTGCAGCGCACGCACCAGTTCACGACGCGCTCACCGCGATACACAAGACCGTCTTCGTACATGCGGTTGAACATTTCGATCACCGCTTCGGAGCGCGGCTTGTCGAGCGTGTAGGCTTCGCGCGACCAATCGATCGACGAGCCCATTTTGCGGATTTGATTGCGGATCGTGTTTTGAGAACCTTTAACGAACGTCTCGACGCGCTTCAAAAATTCGACGCGTCCGAGGTCGTGTCGGGACTTCTTTTCGCTCTCTTGGATCAGCTTCTCGACTTTGTTCTGTGTCGCGATCGAAGCGTGGTCGGTGCCGGGGATCCAAAGCGAAGCGAAGCCGCGCATGCGCTTGTAGCGGATCATCAAGTCTTCCAGCGCGAGCATGGTGGCATGCCCGACGTGGAGGACGCCCGTAGCGTTCGGCGGCGGCAGCACGATCGTGAACGGTTTCTTCTTCTTGCCGCCCGGCAGCTTGTCCGGATTGAAAAAGCCGCTCGCTTCCCAGCGGCGATACACAGCATCTTCCACCTTGGAAGCGTCGTAGGCTTTGTCGAGTTCTGGCTTCGTCTGTCGTTTCGGCATATAGAGGTATCCTAAAGGAAGCGGGCCCGGGCTTCAAGGATGGTTGACATTTCCGGTTTTTTCCGGTTATCCTGCGACATCGCGTTCTTTCGACCCAACCGTTTCCGGAGGCCGTATGCGCACCACGCCCGAAGACAGCGTTCTCTGGATCAAAGACCATCTTCAAGACATTCGCTTGGAATGCGGAAACACGACCGATCCCGACGATCCGAGTATTGGGCTACGCTTCATGCTCAAAGCGCCGATTTCCGAGCGACTGCTCGAATGCATCGGGTTCGACCTGCTGGTACCTGTTCAAGAAATGGCTCCGGACGGCACGTTCGGAACCACCTACCACTGGGCATCCTTCTTCATCACGGACATGCTCTGCGTCTGCGGCCAGGACAAGAACTGGATGCTCGAGCTCTCGCCGATTCCGCGCGTGCGCGGTGCCTGGAATTGTCACCTGACGACGTTCAACCTGCTCGTGAACGAGGCGTCGCGTTCGCGCTTCCTCGACGGAACGCCGCGCGACTGGAGGCACTTGATCGCGAAGGTGCGATTCTACCATCTCGCCTTCCGCGTGCTAGGCGGAGGAGAGACGCTGAAGAACGCGCTCTTCGCGCCGGTTGATTCCGTGCCTATTTCCGAGATTTGGAGCGCAGTGCCGCCAGCGATCCAATCGAGAGACACCTCTTCGCTCGAAGACCTGCTGCACCAGGCCGACCTCGCGTTCGGCGAGCTGGACGGATAGAGGCGCGCGGCAGCCTCCTCAAAACGCAAACCGCCCCGACGACTTCGTCGAGGCGGCTTTTCTTTTCCAACGAGAGCTTAGGAAGCGAGCATCGAGTCGATGATCTGCTTGACCGACTCGTACGGAAGCGCACCCGGGATGAGCTGCTTCGTGCCGTCCTTGCCGATCACGATCGTGCCCGGCGTGCCGGTCACGCCGGCCGCTTCGCCGCTGGCGAGGTCAGCCGCGACGAGCTGGGCGTACTTGCCGCTCGAAACGCACGTGTCGAACTTCTTGATGTCGCGCACGCCCGCTTCCTTCGCGAGCGTCGAGAGTTGCGCCACGGAAAGGCCGGCGGCCTGCTTCTCGAACATCTTGTCGGCCATCTCCCAGAACTTGCCCTGTTCGCTGGCGCACTCGGAGGCTTCGGCCGCCTTCTGCGCGTCCGGGTGGATGGAGTTCAGCGGGAAGTGGCGGTAGACCCAGCGCACCTTGCCCTTATATTCGTTCATCGCCTGGACGAGCGTCGGGTGGAAGCGCGAGCAGAACGGGCACTGGAAATCGGAGTATTCGAGAAGCGTGATTTCTGCGTTCTTGTCGCCGCGCATGTGGTCCTGATCGTTGATCGGGGTCACTTCGCCGACCTGCTGGCCGTTGTCGCCAGCGGTCGGAGCGGCGGCGGACGGAGCGGCGGCAAGCGGAGCGCGCGCGGAACCGGAGAACCAAGAGCTGGCATCAACACCCTTCGTGATCATGAGCATGAAGCCGAGCGCCGCGACGCCGAGCGCGCCGGCGGCAACACCCGCGAGGAAAATCTGCTTGACCGAAAGCGTCATCGAAAACTTTTCGTTGTGATCCATACAATCATTTCTGAATTAATCGGAACCGTCGGTGCAACGAGATCATCAGGCGTCGCGCTGCGCGGCGAAGTACGGAAGGCGCGGAGGATCGCTTGAGGCGAACGGCAGCGATCGAAGCCGCTTCCATCCGGGACGCGCCCGAACCCGCGGACGCAAAGAGACAGCTGCAACGATTCCGAAACCAATCACGACGGCGAGCACGGCCAGGAGACGGAGCGGATCGCCGGACATCGGAGCATCGAACACTTTGAGCACGTTCATCCTCGGCTTGAACAGTTTCTGTTCCACGCAGGAAGCAGCGGAATGCGGTCGACGGAAGAAGGGCTGCGCGGCCGCAACCTGGGCGGAAGCCGCAAGCGGCGCCTGATCGCGCCACGAGCTCGCGAATTGCATGGAAGCGGCGGGAACCGTTCCCGGCATCGGCGTCGCTAAGAGGGATGCGCCGATCGCCGCCGTCGAAAGCGACTTACGGAGCGGAGGGAGCGAAGACATTCTCGTAACAGCCTGGGCGCCGTTCACGATCGCTTCAGGACCAGAAGCCAACGAAACGAACAGTCCAGTGTCGGCCTGCATACAGGGCAGCGCCAGAAACGACGCTAAAAAGAGGAACAGGAAAGACCCGAAGACAAGCTTCGCCGCCGTACGGATCCCGAAAGCGTGGTGTGGAGCGCCCCTCATGTTGAACAAGTATACCTGACCGTCATGCTGAAAGCTTCTTTCCGCGCAAGAGTGGGGTGTTCGCCGCTGCCGATACGGCGATGCCCCGCATGCCAAAAACCCGCCGAAGCGGGTTTTGGAAGCGTCTTTATCGAACGCGGATCTTGGCCATCAACCCATGCTCTTCATGCTCGAGGTTGTGACAATGGAGGACCCAGTCGCCGAGATTGTCGGCGAGGACGGCGACGTCGACCGATTCGTTCGGACGCACGACGATCACGTCTTGACGATACTGTTGTGCGACAGGTTTGCCGTCACGTGCAATAACCGTCATGAAGACGCCGTGCAAATGCATTTGATGCGCCATCATCGTGCCGTTCGTGAAACGGATCTTCACCCATGTGCCGGCTTTGAACGTCGCGATCGGATCGTTCTTACCCATCATGTCGTACGGCAGGCCGTTCACGGTCCAGGTCGTCGGATTCATCATGCGATCAGTGCCGACAGCCAGGACAGCGTCGGGCGCGCGCTTCAAGAGGTCAGGCGGCGTCGGCGCGTCTGACGCGAATGTCGGTTCGCTGCCGGCTTCTCCAGCGACGACGATCGGAATGCGCGCTTCGCCCGTCGCCCGCTTTTCAACCAAGCTCCAAGCCTTCCCATCTTGATCGCGCAGCAGCACGTCGAAGCGTTTGGCGGGCGAGATCGTCAGCAAGCCCGTGCGTACCGGTTTCGCGAGCGGCGTACCGTCGACCGCGACGATTTCAAGCAAGCGTCCGTCATCGGCTTTCAACTCGTGTGTCATCGCGTTCGAAGCGTTGATGAACCGCAACAAGCGCGTTCCGCCCTTCGGTACGTCCACCTTCGCAATTACGGCGCCGGTTTTGCCGTTCACGGCCAAGATGTTGCCGTAACGGCCGTTGATCTCCGGGTCGAAATTGTGGCCCATCATCCCCTCGTGCTGCATGCCGCCCATCATCGAACCGTTGGGCATCATGTGCTGCGCTCCGCCCGTCGAAGGGCGCACGGCCTCGGACACGGAGTCGAGCGCATTGTCGGTTTCCGTTTCTTCGTAGGTACGCTCTGTCTCCAAACGCCGCCCGGAAGCATCGAGCAGCCAATCATCCAACGCAAGGACCGTATCCGGCACCGCGCCCTCGACGTCCTCGACAATGAAAGGTCCGTACAACCCGCGATCAACCTGCTCGTCCGTATTGACGTGCGAGTGATAGAAGAACGTACCGGCATCGGGCGCCACGAACTCATAGATGAACGTTCCGCCCGGAGCGACTGGCTCCTGGCTTACGCCGGGAACCCCGTCCATGCCGGCCGGCACGCGGATTCCGTGCCAATGGATCGTCGTCGGCTCAGACAGCTTGTTCACCAGTGTCACCTTCACGCGATCGCCGCGCTTCACGCGAATTTCCGGACCAGGCACCTGTCCGTTATAGGCGAAAGCCTCGGTCGCAAAGCCCGGGCGCAATTCCCAAGAAGCTTCGTCGGCCGTCAACGCATACTCACGAACGAGGCCGGTTTCAACAACGGAAGGATTTTCGCCTTTGAGGGCGCTGGATGTTCCAGAACGATTGATCGTGCCGCAGCCGGCTCCGACAAGTATCGTGAGCGCGGCGAGCGTGAAGAATTTGTTCATGATGACGAGACGTAAGTGAATTAAGCGCCCATCGTTCCTCCGCTCAGGCGGGCGAAGCCGACAAAAGCCGCCAGGAAAAGCGCGGCCATGATGAACGGCGCGACGAGCGAGAGCCAGTTGCGATGATCAGGACGGAAACCGCGAAGAAGCAGCGAATTCGTCACGACGGATACCGATGAAAGCGCCATCGCGAGACCGGCCAGCTCTGGCTTGAGCACGAGACCGACGCCGGCGAAAACGCGGGCCGCGATCGGAATACCAGCAACGTTATAGAAGAGGGAGAAGAACAGGTTCTGCCGAACCTTCCCAATCGTTTCACGCGAGAGCTTGATCGCTGTTACGACGTCGTTCAAGTCGTTCTTCATGAGCACGATACCGCCCGTTTCCATGGCAACATCCGTACCACTCGACATCGCGATACCGAGATCGGCCTGCGCCAATGCCGGCGCGTCGTTGATGCCATCGCCGACCATCGCCACCTTCGTGCCGCTCGCTTGCAGTTTTTTCACCTCGTCCGCCTTGCGTTCCGGCAGCACTTCCGCCAGCACGTGTTCGATACCCGCCTGCTTCGCGATCGCGCGCGCAGTGCGTTCGTTGTCGCCGGTGATCATAAAGACCGCAAGCCCCATTTTTTTCAGGTCCGCCACCGCGCGCGCCGATGTCTCCTTGATCGTATCGGCGACGCCGACCAATCCGATCACGCCGCTTTTCGTCGCCAGAATCATGACTGTTTTTCCTGCCTCTTCCAGCCCCCGCATCTTTTGATCAAACGCTGAGATTTCAAGCGAGAGGATATCCGTCAGGAGGCGGCGGTTTCCGAAGAAGTACTCCGCGTTATCATACGTCGCCTGAACGCCGTGACCCGGAATCGCTTTGAAGTTCGTCACGTCAACAAGGGCAACGCTCTTTTTCTCCGCGTATCGGCAAATCGCTTCCGCCAACGGATGTTCCGATTTCGCTTCCAGTCCGGCGGCGATTTCCAAGATACGAGCTTCGTTGTTGAGACCAAGACTGATCACGTCCGTCACCTCAGGCATGCCTTTGGTCAAAGTTCCGGTTTTGTCGAAAACAACCGTCTTGATCTTGCAGGCCACCTCCAACGGCTCTCCTCCTTTAATCAGAATGCCATGCGTCGCCCCTTTACCTGTCGCGACCATAATCGCCGTCGGCGTCGCCAAGCCGAGAGCGCACGGACAAGCGATGACGATTACCGCCGTAAAGGCCATGAGTGCGAAGCTGAGAGACGCGCCGAGCGCGAAGTACCAGACAACGAACGTCAGAAGCGCGAGAAAGATCACGGCCGGTACGAACCAGGCCGAAATCCGATCGGCGAAGCCTTGAATCGGCGCCCGCGAGCCTTGCGCATCTTCGATCAGCTTTACGATCTGCGAGAGCGCCGTGTCCGCTCCGACTTTCGTCGCGCGGAATTCGAAGCTGCCCGTTTTGTTCATCGTGGCGCCAATGACGGCGTCGCCTTCTTTTTTCTCGACCGGAAGGCTCTCCCCCGTCAGCATCGATTCATCGACGGCTGAGGAGCCTTTCGTGATCTCGCCGTCGACAGGGATCTTCTCGCCCGGACGCACAACGATCGTGTCACCGGCGGAAACCTCTTCGATCGGCACGTCGATCGCTCGCCCGTCGCGCAACACCCGCGCGGTCTTGGCTTGCAGGCCCATCAGCTTTTTGACGGCCTCAGACGTTTCGCCTTTCGCCTTGCTTTCGAGCCATTTGCCGAGCAAAACGAAAGTGATCAGAAACGCCGATGTCTCAAAGTACAGCTCGGGGATCTTCGCGCCGTTCATGCCGAGAACGGTTCCATTTGCGAACGCATAGACCATGAAATTCACGACGCTGTAGACGAACGCGGCCGTCGTACCGATCGCGATCAGCGAATCCATGTTGAACGTCTTCATCCGCAAGCTCGCCCACGCGCCTTTGTAGAAGTCGGCGCCAAGCGCGATCTGTACAGGCGTCGCCAAGACGAAGGAAATAAGACCGACAAGCGGAAGAAGCGCCGACCGTCCCGGCAGGAATGCCAGGAAGTCGAGCAGCATGAAATAGAACATCGGCAAGCTGAGCACGGCTCCCGTCAGGAACTTGCGCTTGTAAGAACGCATTTCCGCGGCGCGTCGGGCGCGATCCGCTTCCGGATCGGCTTTGGACGCGAGCTCCGCGCGATAGCCGGTTTTTTTGACGGCATCGATGAGCGCCGCTTCGTTGGTCACGCGCGGGTCGAAAACGACGCGCGCTTTTTCGGCGGCAAAGTTCACGTTCGCCTCTTTGACGCCTTTAACCTTGCGAAGGCCTCGCGCGATCAAGTTGGCGCACGACGAACAATGCATGCCACCGAGCGAAAGCAGCGCGCGCCGATCTCCCGTTGCCGCCGCCACGTTCGATTCTTGATCCAACCGAGAACCGGCATGACTCGATCCTTCTTTCGGCGGCGCGACCGCCTTATCGTTTTTCAGAGTATCGCTCATACCAAATGCGCCTTATATCCCGCGTCGAGATTCGCGATCTCCGCGACGAATTCCGAAGCTTCAAAATCCGCCGTGTGTTCAATTTCCGCCTTGCCGTGCGCGACATCGACATCGCACGAAACGACCCCCGGAATATCTTTCGCGACATCTTCAATCAGCGCCTTGCAAGAACCGCAATGCATGCCTTCGATCTTGATCGTGGTTTTCATATCAGATGGCGTTAATGACGCCGGGGAACATTCCCATCGCGCAGCTGAAAGCGTACGCGCCGGCATTTTTCGGAGTGAATTCAAGGACATTCAACTGCTTGTTCAGAGTAACACGGGCGCGCGCTTTCGGGACGATCAACTCGCCGCGGCAACCCGTGCCGATGCCGGCAATTTCAAGACGCACCGGCATTCCGGCTTTCACGGTGTAGCGGTCGCTCGGCTTGTACGCCGGATTGACGGAGAGCTTCATGCGAATGACCTGCACGCCGTTCTCGATCTGTACGTTCGGATCCTGAACCTGCGCGCTCGCCGACGAAGCGGAGAAGCGCGGCAACGAGAGCGGATAACCCATCGCTGTCAGGCCGTTTTGCAGGTTCCACAAACCAAGCACGATCACGAGCGCGCCGGCGAAGCGGAAGAAGCGCTCCCCTGTCGTTCCTTTAAGAGAGGTCGAGGCCCAACCGAGCGCGAGGAGGGACGGCGCTGTGCCGAGCGCGAAAGCGGCGAGAATCAATCCGCCTTGGGCGAAACTGCCGACGGTCAGCGCATACACCTGGAGGGCCTGCGTGAAACCGCACGGAATGAAGAAGGTGAGAGCGCCCATCAAGAACGGCATCGCCGGATGCTCGCGTCCTTCGGCATCGACGATGCGACGCGCGACCCACTTCGGCAGGCGCGGCTGGATCGACTTGAGCCAGGACGGCGCGATCTTCAGCATGTCGAGCCCCATGATGAGCATGTACGTAGCGGCAAGCACGATAATGCCGCCTGTCACGAGAGGCGACGGCGTCAGCATCTTGCCGAGCGCGGCGATGAGTCCGCCGAAGAAGGCGTACGAAAGCACGCGTCCGATGACGAACATCAAGACGGGCGTCATGCGCGTGACGCCGTCCATGGAACCGTAGCGGCGATTGTAATTCGCGGAAGAGGAGAGCAGGAGGCCGCCCGAAACGGCGATACAGGAAGAAGCGGCCGCAAGGAGACCGATCGCGAATACCGGCCAGAAGCCGGACGCGCCGTCGATCGCGAAATTCATTTTAAGCAGTCCGATCCTTGACGCGAACCAGCCCAGCAGGAAGACGGCGGCGAATGCGCCGAAGATCTGTCCAAAGCTTGGTTTCTTTTCCGTTGACGGCGTGCCATAGCACCGAAGCGTGTAGGCATCGCCCTTCAGTGCGGCGTTCAACGCGTTGAGGGAGGGCGCCGGACCTTCGCATTCGATATGCACCTCGCCCTTAGGCGTACTCGCGTTGACGCTGTGGACGCCTGGAATTTTTCCAAGCTTCCGTTCGATCGAGAGCTCGCAGCTGCGGCAATGCATGCCGTCAACAGCGAATCTGTGTGTGGTTTTCATAATTCAAAAGAGAATAAGAAACATCCGATCGCACACGATCGAAATCTCTTACTCTCTCTTGAAGACGGACAAAAGCGATTTGGCGCTGTTCGGACGGGAACGCGGCGGACCTGCGTAGGCGAGGGAAACGTTCGCAAGGGAAGGCAGCTGAATGGCCGCGAGAAGCGCCACGAACAGTACGAGAGCGAAAAGCGGCGCGTTCTTATCCAGATTCAGGAGCGGACTCGAAACCATCGGACAAATCGAACCGACAGGACAGGTCGGCGCAAATGGCAGCGAATGTTCGGCGTGCGAGGCGTGCCCCGTAGCAAGTTCCGTCATCACGTGAAAGCCGGCCATGGCTCCGAAATGGAGAGCCGCGGCAACGAGCGTGAACGCGAGGAGCATCGCAATCTTGCGCATATCTGATTTGATCGTAGCACGCACGACGGTATTTTTCAAGGCTCAATCTGCGCGAGCCAAACGCCTAGCGCGTTCGGCTGATCGGCCGAGACCGGGGCGATGAACGCAACGATACGTCCATCCGGGGAAACGGAGGGTGATATTTCATCGCCGAACATGCCGTTCGTCAGATACTCCCCCGCTTTGGTGACCGCATCGATCCGTTTGAGTCGCGCGTTCGTGCCGCTCGCGGATTCCACGACGACGAATTCGTCGCTGGCGGCGCGACGTGCCGGAAACTCTTCATCCTCTTCATGCGTGCGCAGGATCGGACCGGAATTTTTGCCGTCGGCATCCATACCGTACATGTCCCAGCTCGTGCCGCCGACGACCGGCTTCCGCTGGAAGTAGATCTTTCGGCCGTCATCGGACCATGTCGGCCGACGGTCGTCGGCGCCGCGCGTGAGCTGCTGCAGGTCGGAACCGTCCAGGCGGACTTTCCAAATCGTTGAACCTTGCGGCTTCGGTTTGTCGGCCACCACGGCGAAAGCGATCCATACTCCATCCGGAGAGATCGCAGGTCCGAGCAAATCCTCTTTGCCGTCGTGCGTCGTGATTTGCCTGACATTCTTTCCGTCGAGGTCAGCGCACCAGACTTCGAAGACGCCGCGCTTACTGTCGCGTTCGGAATAGCAAAACTTGTTGACGTTACGATGCGCCGCCCGATGACTGGAAGCGAGGCGCGTCGCCGTCCCGTCGAGCAATTTTACGGAAGTAGCGGAGGCGATCTCGAAGCGCTCCAGGCTCGAACGCGTTTCTTTCCCCTTCTGCACGCTGGTCGTCAGCATGAGCGTGCCGTTGTCGATGAAGGAGGCGGACAAAATTTTTGTTCCGGCTTCCGGCGCATAGGCGAGGCGCGCACCGTCCTCGCGCGGCACGAACCCTTTGAGACGCTCATCGACGGGCGTTTCCGCCGCAGGGGGTTTCGGCTGCGGCGGCGCGGGCTCGCGCACGACGTTGTCCAAGGAATAGGCCTCGACGCGGTACTTGACCCACAACACGCCAAAGACAGCGCCAAAGGCGACGCCGAGCACGAGCATGACCAGGAGAAACCGCTTGAACGCGCGCATAGTATAAGGAAAGTATAGCACCGCGCGGCGCTTGCGAAGTGGACAAGCCGCTCAGACGCCGCCTCCAGAGGACGGGTCTTGCCAAAATCTTCCGTATCGTATACCGTGTTGGCAGCCGTGAGCGCGCTTAGCTCAGTTGGCTAGAGCGTCTCGTTGACGTCGAGAAGGTCGAAGGTTCGACTCCTTCAGCGCGCACCAGCAAAGATGCTCCACCTCGGTGGGGCATTTTTGCTTAGGTTAGCGGAAGTGAAGGAGGTGCCCCTGCGATCCCTGGGGCCTTGAGTGCCGTCAGATGTCCACTTTGGTGTCCAACGCGCGGAACGATGCGCACCTCACGCTCTTCGAGACGGTCAAGCATGGCCGCGGTGGCGTGCAGTGCGTGAGCGGAGACGTGGCTGTACTTCATCGTCATCTCGAGCGAGGCGTGGCCGAGCATCTCCTGCACATTCCTGAGCGGTGCGTTCATGCCGACGAGCTGTGACGCGAAGGTGT
>JBPOIQ010000063.1:0-18927 GCA_052034355.1 Minisyncoccota bacterium | reverse complement strand
CGTCCGAGTGGGTCGTGAGCTTCATCGCTCTCGGCCTGGTCGCGCTCCTGCTCCGCGGCGTCTTCACCAAGGACGCGCATACGCGGGCGGCGACGTTCCTGGCGCTCAAGTGGCTCGTGCCCATCTCGGTCGGCTTCTCCATCTTCCTCATGTGGAAGGGGACGGTCGACTACAAGGAGGTCACGAATCACGACGCGCCGAACGTGAGTGGTGGGATCGATGACGTCAGGAACATCATCAAGTCCACCTTTGGCGACAAGAAGTCGGCGTACCATCCGGGGCCGGCGCCTGTGGCTGGTACGGGTGGTCCGGTGTTCATGTCTCCTCCCACGAGGAGCCGTGGCGCCGAAACCGCCCCCCAGACGGGCCCCATCAAGGCTTCGTCCGGTGGTCGACCGGCGCCGAAGAAGCGGCTCCCGCCGCCCCCCGAGGAGAAGTCCTTCAAGGACGATCCCGGTGCGGCCATCGAGGCACTCGAGGCGATCGAGGAGTAGGCATCCTCCAGCGTTACGTTCTTTGCTCAGCTCAGACACCTGTCGCTTACAACGACAGGTGTTTTTATTTTGTTGTAAACCATTGACAAATTCGTCTTTTAATGCTACCCTAACCGCAGTTCAAGACTGCGAAAATACGCAACTTGAGCCGTAGTTACGGCCTTTTCAACCAGTTCCATTTCCGCCAAAGGCGGAAGAAAGGTTTGTCCATGCGCTCCCTGTACATGTTCCTGTTGTTCACCTTGTTCTCGTCCGGTTGCCTCATGGGTTCTGGTCATGCCCGAACCAGGACGGTCTACCGTCACGACAACGGCTACTACCCATCTTCCGAGACGGTCGTGGAGCAGACGTACGAAGGGAACACCTTCGCTGCGTCCGTTCCCATCGTGCTCGGCGGCGGCTACGACCCGTCGACAGGCGCCTTCGGTCAGAACGGCATCGGGTACGGAAGCGGGGCTTCATCGCTCTGCGTCACGAACCCTGATCGCTGTGCGTCGAGTATTGCGGTGCAAGTGCCGCAGAACGTCGTCCTCATGAACGGGGGCGGCTACGGCAGCAGCTTGCAGGTCACCTCCTCCGGCGGTGCTCCGCAAGTCGTGGCGGCCGGTAACCCCGGCACGTACGCCCCGCAAGATGCGAGCCAAGACGCCATCGACGAGCTGCAAGAGCGGCTCCTCAGGCTCGAGAAGAAGACGGTGGACATCAAACCGGCCCTTCTCGAGCAGCTCCGGCTGCAGTGCCGGATGTTCCTGGCGCAGCCCGAGGTCGTGAAGGACGAGGTGTTGCGCAAGAAGCTGGTGCAGTCCTGCACCGCGCACGTCGAGAAGAAGTGATCAACCCCACCAGGAGGATTGCAATGCAGAAGTTCATCATCGTCGTGATCATGATGTTCATCGTCGGCTGCGCTTCGGCGCTCTCGAACGCCGAACGGGACGAGCTCAACAAGCTCCGTTCGGCCGACCGCGCGGAGCGCATCGCGCGCGCCGAACGGGACAAGTGGCAGCCGCCCGGCTCGCCGCAACTGCCGGCCACTTCGCCCAAGCCGCCCAGCGTCGCCGGGAGCAACAGCGCTCCAGGCGGCATCGGCGGCCAGCAGATGATCGGCGGCATCGGACAGCCCGGTGTCGCGACGGTCTCTGAGGTCGTGATCGGCGAGCGCAACGCCTACCTCTGCGTGACGGGCAACGACCCCCGTCAGGTGAGGAAGGGCCGGCTTCTGAAGCTGGTCAACAACTTCTGCGACGGGAGGCGTGACGGCGGCTTGAACTGCGCCGACAACGACTACGACGGCTACGCCGACAACGAGTCGTACCTTGCGTTCGAGATCGACGGCAAGCCCGTCGCCACCGACACGCAAGGAGTCCTCAAGCCGCTGTCCACGTGCTACGTCGACGTCGGCCGGGTGCGGCAGGTGAACCTCACGGTCATCCGCTACGCGAACATCGGCACGCATCGCGTGCCGAGGATCGACCCGAACGTCGCCGACAGCTCGTACTCGACGCGGATCCGCGTCGAGACCAATGTGACAGAACATTGGGTCAACGAGTTGCGGTTCTGACGCGGCTTCTCTGAACAAAAACGGCCCCACGCATCTTCTGCGAGGGGCCGTCTTCTTTTTTAGAGGTGTTCTTAGGTTCCGGAAGTCGCACGGATGACAGTGCTGATGATGAAGCCAGTCAATGCGTAGGCAAGGAAGATGATGACAATGCCGATGATGGACTGTTTGATGATTTCCTTGGCTTTGTCGACCGGGTCGCTTTCGCCGCGAGCCGTCATCCAGAGGAAGCCGGCGTAGACCATGAGCACCAGGAAGATGATACCGAGAAGTCCGAGAAGCGTGCGGATGATGCGGCCGATCAAGATCGGAAGCTGGTTGCCTGCTTGTGTAGCGTCACCGCCAAGGTTCGTCGCTTGAATTCCGCCGAGTGCATTTCCGTTTGTGGCATCCCAGCCCTGCGCGCCCGCAGGCATGGCGGCGAGAGCGAACTGACCGAGTGTGAGGAGCGAGAGAGCTCCGAGAAGGAATTTCTTGAACATACGTGGAAAAGGATTAGTAAGTTTAAGCGCCCGTGGCTGGATTGGTCGTAGTTGCGACCGCGTTGATGACGAAGGCGGCGATTGCGTAAGCGGCAGAGATGATGATGAGTCCGATCACGGCATTTTTGAGGAGTTCCTTGGAGTGCTTCACTTTATCGTCATCGCCTTGCGCCGTCAGCCAGAGGTAGCCGGCGTAGACGATGAGAAGAAGAAAGATGATGCCGAGGAGTCCGATGAACGTGCGAATGAGGTTGCCGATCAGCTCCGGAAGCGTGGTCTGCGAAGTGAGATTGGCCGCGTCGCCGACCGTGAGCAGTTTATCAGCTCCGAAATTCTGAGCCAGTTTGATCGTTTCAGGCATACGCTGTTTCGGTTAGATGGCCTGTCCGCACATGCCGATGGAGCATGGCTGAGCTGTCGTGCCTACGTTGGGATCGCCCTCGCCGAAGCACTCGCAAGTACCAGTGTAGCAGTAGTTGCCGGGAATGGAGCAGTCCGAGGCGGTGGAGCAGGTACGCACCGTACATTCGCTCGTGTCGACCGTGACCGGCGTCGGAGCGTTGGGGTCGACGGCCGTAGGTCCGGAGTTTGCGCCGGAGACCGCGTTGATGACGAAAGCTGCGAGCGCGTAGGAAGCGGCGATAATAACGAGTCCGATCACGGCGCCTCTGATGATTCCGACCGCCGTATCGATCTTCTTCGGATCGCCCTGGGCCGTCATATACAGGAAGCCGGAGTAGAGCATCAGGATCAAGAACAGGACGCCGAGGTAGCTCAGGACCGTTTGGATGAGCCGGCCGATCGTGGCGAGCAAATCCTTGTTTCCTTTGAGCGACGCCGGTGCCGCAGCTTCAAGGCCGAAGGTTTGGGCGTGAACGACGGAGAGCGCGAGCAGCGAGATGCCGACAAGGCAGAGCGCCGGAAGAAGAATGCGTTTCAAGCGCATACGTAGTGTGAGTTCAAGGGATCTGGAGATGCCTCGACGCGGTGTCGGAGCATGTCCCGAGCCCCAGCCTTCGCTGGAACGGGTCTTGTCACGTCGCTCGCGAGCGACGTGACTTGTGACGACGCCCCGATTCGCATCGGGGCGTCGCGCAAGAGTTCTTACTAGGTCGTTGCTGTGATGAGGCTGTTGATCGCGAACGATGCGATCGCGTAAGCGGTCAAGATGATGATCAAGCCGATGATACCGGCCGTAATGATCTTCTTGGAGTCGCCCACTGCGTCGTCTGAACCGCCGGAAGTCATCCATTTGAAACCTCCGTACAAGATGATCATAACGGCAATGATACCGAGAAGGCTCATGGCCGTGCGGACGATACGCGCAATCGTGATGCGAAGGTCCTGCTGCTGCTGGCCGAGCTCCGTCGCGATTTGGCCGGGCAGAAGTTCGTTGGATGTTACTGCACCCTGGGCCAAAGCGACCATCGGGAGCGCCATCGTCGCGAGCATTGCCGTACTGATCAGGCCCTTGATAAGCGTTTTCTTCGTCATGCAAATCACCTCCTTTCAAGGCGTTAGCCCTTGATTGCCGAGAATACGAAGCTGACGAGTCCGTAGCTGGTGAAAATCACCACGAGACCGACTGCCGCCCATTTCATAGCCTCTTTGCCTGCGCTTACTTTAGCACTCTCGCCACCCGAGGTCAACCAAATAAATCCACCGTAAACGAAGACGAGGAGCGCGAGAGCGCCGACGACGCCGATCGCGGCTTTCAAAATGTTAGCGATGAGTTCGGGGACGGTTTTTGCGCTCAACGGGTTCGTGAGGCAGACGCTGCCTTCGAGACACGTGGTGCTGTTAGGGCTCGAAGGAGCCGTCGCTGAGTATCTTTTGAGGCATGTTCCTGGCAACGCGGCTTGGCACATGGTGCGACAGAGAACCGTGGCATTATCCAGCGACGTCGCACTGGTCAAAGGTGTCCTTTGAGGCAGATCGGAATTTCTGGTGCAGCCAGTCTCCTCCGTCGATTCGCACGTGCAGGTGAATTCGGCGCGCGCAGCCGGCGCAGCAAAAAAGAACACGGTGGCGACGACGAGTACGAGCGAAAGGAGAATCCTGTGGCCTGCTTGCATACGCTATTTCAAGACGTTGATGAGAAGCGAGAGGAGCGCGTACGAGATGAAGATGGCCACGAGTCCGGAGACGGTTGTCACGATCAAGTCGCGAGCGTCTCCCATTTTTTTGCTGTCACCGGCCGCTGTCATGTATTTGATGCCGCCCCAGATGAAGAACACGAGGGCGATCGCGCCGACGACGCTGAGTACGCGCCGGATCACGCGGGCAATCACGCCGGGAAGGCTGATGTCTCCGAGTGGGAGGAGCTGTCCGATCGCGCTGCCCCTGTTGGCTTGGAACTGGGCGTTTGCCAGGTCTTTCGCGATACCTGCGACGACCTCGCCGCATTTGCCGTTAGGATTTTGCGGGGCGCTGCAGCCGTTTGTGGATTTGTAATCGCAGAAGTCGTTATACCCTTTCACGGCGGCGCCGGCCGAATCCATCCCGATGTCCTCGCAGAAACGAGAGCATTCGTTCGGTGCGCCCGTTGCGTGCATGTAGACTGTCTTGCCAGCGCAGGAGGTGGGGCTCACGTTCGTCTTGTACTTGCAAAAGCAGAACGAGCAAGCCGAAGGGACGTTTCCTGAGCGATTATTTACGCTCGGGATACTATTGAGCGGAGCGCGGCAATTGTTGTAAGAGTCCGTCCAGCCGGTGATGGTTTGGGTCGAGTCGCTTTGCGTGTGGCTGTTCTTGCTGAACAAGCAGGAACCGGTTTCAACAAGCGCGGCGTCGTAGGGGCGAGATTCGAAACCGTTTTGACTCACGCCAACGAATTCGTTTCCGTCGCTCTGGCACATCTGCGTGCATTCCGTAACCGCCGCGTAACCGTCATCTACACTGCCGACGACCGCCACTTCGTTTCTGCAGAACCTGCGCTCGTCCGTTTCCGTCAGGTCCGCAAGGTTCGAAAGGCGGCAGTAGCACAGCCTGCGCGCTTCGGCCGGTTTCGCGGGTAATGCCGTGATCGCAACGAGGAAGAAACCTGCCAGGAACAAGAGAGGGGAACGGAATCGCATAGGGTTTTAGAGACAGCAGGCAATGTTCGCGCCTTGGCCGGGATCGGTGCAAAGGCCGCGTACGCAGCTTAGTCCGTTCTCGATCGGTTTGCAGGAGTATTTTTCGAGACGGTTACGCTTCTCCAGTTCGCGCATCAACGCTTCGCAGCCTTTTTGGGTCGGAAGGCATTTCAACGTTTCGGGAATCAGCTTGCCGTCGGCATCGAGACCGGGCGGAATCGAAATCCACAAACCGTCGCCGTTTTTGTCGCTGATGCCTCCGTTCACGGCTGTGGCGCTCACTCGGCAGTTTTCGCCGATCGTCGGTATCTTCGACGTTCCGCCAGTCAGGGCCTGCGTCGTGAATCGTACGAGGACTCCGGCTGTGAAAATGATGGCGATGCCGATGACAGCGCTCGTCAGGATTTTTTTTGCCTCGCCTACTTTTCCCTTGTCGCCGGCAGCCAGAATGAACATGAAGCCTCCATAGACGAAATAGAAGAGCGCGACCGCACCGCTGATGCCGATGAGATATTCGGCAACGTTGACGATCACGGCCAACATATCGGTAATGCCGCAGTCGCCAGTGGCCGTGCAGGGAGGCAATATCCGGATTTGGGCGGAAGCGGCAAACGGAAGAACGAAGAGCAGGATGGGGAGCGCGAAACGAAGGTGGCGTTTCATATCAGGGATAAGTGTAACACATCGAAGAATTCGATTAAAACCAAAACCTCCCCAGAAGGAGGGGAGGTTGGTTTGCCTTATCGAATCGTTTGGGCGACGGTCTGGACGGCCAGGTTGATGGCTCGGTTGGGCTCGGCCCCTGCCAGGGTCGCGTCAATCATCTCGTCGAAGGCGGCTTCCGTCGCTTGGATATTCATTCCGGCATACCAGCTCTTTGCGGTCAGAACCTGTGAAGCGAAGACGCCGATGTCCGGATCGCTGAGTTGGGTGTTTACCAGGCTGCGAAGCGCCGTCGGCTTGCCGGTTTTTGTCAGGTAGCTCTTGGCCTGGTCGGCTTTTGCCGCGAATTGCACGAAATCCCAGGCAGCGTCGGGGTTTTTGCTCTTTTTTGAGACCGATTCGATCCAGTAATTAGCGTAGTTCACCTTTGCGGCCGGGTCGATTTGGGGGATGTTCGTCATGCCGAAGTTGAGTTTCGGCGCTTGCGCGCGGATGCGGGGCAAGTGGTAAGAATAGCCGAAGAAATAGGCTGTTTTACCGGAGACGAAGGCATCGTAGGAGTTCGGCTGGGTGTCATCCCAGGTAAACACCTCCTTTGAGGGGTTGGCGAAATCGGTGTAGAAGACGAGCGCTTCCACGCCCGGGGGAGTCTCCCTGTTCAGGGTGTCGGGGGTGCGGTTAAACGTCGGAATTCCGTTTGCGTCGCTCATTTGAGCGCCGTTTTGCATCATGAGGAGCGAAAGGAGGTCGAAGGAGCGCTCGACGTTCTTTGACGTGCCGATGCCGGCGGAGGGTTTGACCAGTTTTCCTTGGGCGTCGTACTTCGTGAGGCGCTTAATGTGATCCTGGAACTCAGCCCAGGTCGTGGCGGCCGTCGGGATTCCGGCGGAGTTCAGGACATCCTTATTGTAGTAGAGCACCATCGTATCGAGAGCCATTGGCAGGCCCCAGAGCTGGTCAACCAGGCCTTTTTTCGGGTCTTCCGACTGCCCCTTGATGACGACGTCGCGGCCAACCTGATCGACGAATTGGTCGCGAACCTGGGCGGGGGTGATGACGGGCAGCGTTTTTTCCACCCACACTTGGTTCTTTTGCACGCCCTGGATTTCACGGAACGGCATTTTCACCGAAGCGGGCGCGGGCAGGAGCTTCGATTGGTAGGCGCGCAGCCAGGTGTTATGGAGCGAAACGATGTCGGGTCCGCGGTCTTCCGCCAGCGCGTTGAGAAGTTCGCGTTCGTATTCCTCCAGGCGGAGTTTGCGATAGTTGATGGTGACGTTCGGATGCAGCGCGCGGTAGGCGTTGATGATCTCGTCGTAGGAATCGCTATCGTCGAGGACGCGCCAGTAGGTGAGCGTCAGCGGCTTCGACGAAGCGGGCGGAGTTTGCAGGCCTGAAGAAAAACAGCCGGCACCGCTCACGACCAAAGCGGCCAGGAGGACGATTGAAGCGAGGCGGATGCGCAGCATAGGGGATTACGAAAGAAGTTTCTTGAGCTCTTTCTTCAGGCTTTTCCCGAAGCGAGGGTCTTTGAGGCCGAGCGCCACGTTGGCGAGCATGAACGATTGTTTGTCGCCGCAGTCGTACCAGGTCGTGTCGGCGATCTTGCCGTAGAGCGGAGCGTTGCGTGCCACGTGGGTAATGAAGGCGTCCGCGAGGCGGATTTCCCCGTCTTTACCGGGTTTTTGCGTCTTCAGGATCTCCATGATTTCCGGGGTGATGACGTAGCGGCCCATGGCGGCAAAGGTGGAGGGCGCTTCATTTTCAGCCGGTTTTTCAACGAAACCTTTGAGTTCCATGACGTCCTTCGAAACCATGACGCCGCTCGCGATGCCGTAGCGCGACACGTTTTTCTTACCGACGTCGTACAGGCCGATGACCGGATCGTTATAGCGCTCGTAGGCGGAGATCAATTGGGCCGTCGCGGGAATCTTGGAGTCGAAGACGTTGTCTCCGAAGAGGACGGCGACCGGCTCGTGCGCGTCGACAAACGGCAGCGCCGAAAGGATCGCGTGCCCGTCGCCGAGCGGCGCCGCCTGGCGTACGAAGGCGAACTTGGCCAGCCCGGTGATGCGATCGAGCATGGCGATATCCTCCTTCTTGTCCTTCTGGCGGAGGCGCGTTTCAAGCTCGAAGTTGCGGTCGAAATGGTCTTCGATGGCACGCTTGGTGAGGCTTGTTACGAAAATGATCTCTTCGATGCCGGAGGCGACTGCCTCCTCGACGACGTATTGGATCACCGGTTTATCAACGAGCGTCAGCATTTCTTTCGGCTGGGCTTTGGTGGCGGGCAGGAAACGGGTTCCCATGCCAGCGACAGGCAGGATGGCTTTGCGGATCTTCATAGGCGGGATATAGGAAAGTATAGCAGAATTGACTTTTACCTGGAAAAAACGTACTCGTGAAGTGATCCTTGCAAATGGAGGTCTCTATGGCAATCGTCCTGCCTGCACCCTCGTCGGCTTTGATCGACGACGTGTACGACGTGGTTCGCTGTTACGGCAGGGCGGTTCCCCAGGGTCCGTACCTGTTTGTCACGGCGGTGCATCCGAAACCGATGCTGGTCGCGGTCTCCGCGGTGCTGGGTGTCAAAGCGATGGAAGTGTCCGCCGGGCATGAAGGTGTGCTGTTCGATACCGAAGCGGTGAAAGGAGAGTCCGATACGGGCGTGCGCGTCCGTTGGGACGTGCGGCTCGGGGTCGAGGACGTCGCAGCTTTCGTTTCCGGGATCGATGCGATCCTCCGGACGTTCGACGGTTTTGATCGGAATGGGCGTCGTCGGCGCGTACCGTTCGAGCTTTCCGAAAAGCTGTTTCGGCGATCCGTCAGGGCGACGTTCACCGAGCGAACGATTCTCGTTCCCGTCGGAAGAATGTCGGCGCTGGAGACGATTCGGAAGCTGTTCGATCACCCCGAACTTCTTACTCCGTTCCAGGATCATTTCGGCGATTGGTATTTGTGCCTGAACGCCGGGATCGACGAAGTGCGCTGGCAAGATCTGGTCATGCGGCGCACGTGCGAACGGTTCGGGGTGAAGAGGCCGCGCGACTTCGCGGGACTCACCCCAAAGCAGCATATGGAGTTTCAAAAGGTCTTTCAGGAGATGCTCTCGAAGAAGCCAAATTAATCCTCGCTCCGGCGGGGATTTTCATTTGGAACGCCGTTTGACACTCGATGGTTTTTCTTGTAAGACCCATCATGTCCAATCACAAGGAGCGATCGATGTACGAATTCAGTACGGAGTACGAGCGGTGGTTCACGGATCAAGCGAGGCGGTTGTCTGGCGGAAGCGTTCAGCCGAGGCCGCCAACGCCGATCGAAACGAGTTTTCCGGTCGGTGGACACAAGCTCATGCAGCTTTCGTCTCACCCGAATCTTGCAGGCCGGTTCGCGTCGCTCGCGAGCATTGCCTTGCTCGGCCGGACGATCTGCGACGAAGCGATCTGTATTTCGCTTCGTAATCCATGGGTCTCGCCGTTCTGGATGAGTCAATCCCGACAGCGCGATTACCTAAAAGAGAGATTCTGGGATGATCTGGCTGGGTCTATTTTTGACGGCATGAGGTCGTTTTACAGTGCGCTCGAGTGCGTCCATGCTGAGCCTGTCGAGGAGGCGATCGGACACGATCTTTCTTGCGAGCTCGATGCGCGACTCGCGAAGGAACTCGATCCGTTCTTGAAGCTGGTGCGCAAGATGCTTGTGGACGACTACGGTTTCCACTTGAGCGATTTCGCGTTCAAAGAGCTTTTTAGCCAAGGCTTGGTCCGCCTCTTTGCCGTCCGCCAAGCGTACTGCATGGCCACGCGTCACGAGCGCAGCTACGCCGTTGTTCCGCTTACGGAACAGCTTGTTCACGGACTTGTGATCTCCGTCGGGAGTCATGGAGCCAATGGCTCGACGACGGCCGTGGTTCTGACTGCCTGACCCTGCATGCGCAGGGTCTTTTCTTTACAAAACAACGCCCGCATGCTAGATTGCGGCAGTCGATAAGATACGCAATGCATCATCATCACGCGCCGTCAGGCGAGTGAAGAGGAGCGGCCGACACGCGAGAGCGAGCATGGGCTCAGCTCGTGCGAGCGGCAGCGTGTCGGGTAAGCGACGAGGAGAGATGGCTGAGTGGTTGAAGGCGACGGTCTCGAAAACCGTTAGACCTCTCAAGGGTCTCGTGAGTTCGAATCTCACTCTCTCCGCCACGTAAAAACGATCCGAAAGGGTCGTTTTTGCTTTGATGAACGCAATACCCTGGGCGTAAGCCCGGGGTTCCTTGTCTTCTTTTGGCTCGCGGCCGTCACCACTGTCATCCTGAACGCAGTGAAGGATCCCTCTCCGGAAAGGGATTCTTCGCTTCGCTCAGAATGACAAGAGGAGGGTGCGAGACAAAACGTAAGTCTGGGGAGATTCATTTTTATCAAGGGCGATCCTTCAACGATGGCGGCGAATATGTTCGCGGCGCCATTTACACAAACAACATTGAAGGCTTTTGGGGTACCTTGAAACGCAAGACAGGTTGTATCGGCGGGATGCAGAGAAAATACCTTTCCTGGTTTGGCGGCAGAGTTAGTACTTACCCCAGAAAAAAGGATCACCCTTTACAAAGTGGTCATTTATTGCTATATTGTTAGAGTAAATTAGCAGTGTTTTTTATTTTTTTAATCTAAATTATATGGCTGGAGAACTTCGTGGCCCAACACCCGAGGAAATGGGTACTAAGTCAGAAGGTGGAAAAACAAGAAAACCAGAGGAAACAAAGACGGCTGAAAATACCGTTGAACGACAGCAATCCAACCCAGAACAAGACGCAAAAAAAATGGTTGGTACCTATTGGTCTGATCGGTTACAAGAAAATCAAAGAATGATGAATGACCCTACTGTTAGAGTCCTCGGCGGCGATTTTGATATAGCAAGATGTGAGGCGTATTTAAAACAGGTTCAAGAAGGGAAGTATTTTGATCCTGTAACCGTTGAAGGCGCTTACGACGGAGTGCCAAGACAAATGAATGAAAGATCTCCATATGATTTTTTCAAAAATATTGCCGACAACACGGCAAGGTATCTTGAAATGGTTAAAGATAATCCAGTACTTGTTGAAAAGGGGAAAAAGCAAGGAGAACAGGCAAGAAAAATGGTTGAGGTAATGGACAAAGCCAGACCAGCCGCAATTGCAAAGGAATATAAAGTCGGTGATGTAATAGATTTTGCGGGAAAGAAATCGAGAATTAAAGGTTTTACGAGTTCAGAGCCGGGAAAAGGATTTTTTATGGTGGAAACATTATCACCAGAAGATGAACAGAAGCATAAACAACGAGAACAAATTGTAATGGGAAAAATCAAAGCACAAATCGAAGCAAATCCCAATGCGACGCTGGTTGACATGGAACAAGCGAAAAAATATTGGGGCAGACTTTATGACGAAGCTGGATCGGGTCAAAGAATGGAAGCGCAGGTAAATGAAATTTACGCTCAAAGATATGAGGAACTGGCAAAAGCTGCAACAGAGCGTATGCAGGACATGGAGAAACAATTAAATAAGGTACAAACTGACATGGAGAAACAAGCGCTTTTTGCTAAAATTGCGGAGGAGCGTGATTTCATTATTGAAATGACGCGTGAAGCTTTACAGAGACGCAGCAATAAGAACGTAGAAAATTAGCAACTTTGGTTCTGACATCGTCCGCGACTCTCCGCCACGTAAAAACGATCCGAAAGGGTCGTTTTTGCTTGATGAACGCAATACCCAGGGCGTAAGCCCGGGGTTCCTTGTCTTCTTTTGGCTCGCGGCCGTCACTATTGTCATCCTTCACACAGTGAAGGATCCCTCTCCGGAAAGGGATTCTTCGCTTCGCTCAGAATGACAAGAGGAGGGTGCATTCTTCAAGCAAACTCAAGGCCTTGTTCTTGTATACCAACCTGCTCCGCAGATTCCCCCGCAGCTCCCGCTTCTCCGACACACCCCCCCTTCCTGCAGGACGTACTTCGCGTGCCCGCACGTTGAGGTCGGCGGCGTCGATCCCTGCCTTGCCGACCGTCTGAGGGGGTGTGGTCTTGGAACCGTATGATACAAAGAACACCCAGGCCGGAATCGTAGTTGAAAATCGGTCAAAAACTGCTAAAATACAAGCGATACCAAAATATAGTGCCGAACCACCTCATACCGGAAAAGAAAAAAACATGCGTGCTTCCAATACAAAAATTATTTTTCTTCTCTTTGTTGCATGGTTTTTGGTATCCGCCAGTCTGGGTGTTTGGAACACTATTACCCTCAAGCCATATCCGCGGCCGGAGAGATTTATTGATGCAGGGACACCGAGCCAAGAAGCTTATGCATGTTATGGCCGCAAAGGACTTTGGTCATGCAGCAAGAATGAGGCTGCCAGAGAATCCCTCATCTCGATTCTGGTCGGGCCAGTGGTAATGATCATCGGTATGCCCGTGTTTACGATGCTGTTTCTGTACGATCAGCCTGGAAAGGTCTGGTTGCTTTGGTTCCACCCTGGCGCCATGCTCTTCAATCCGTATGTTTTCGTTGCCGTGTTTTTTGTCCTAATCAAAGGCACGCAATTTCTGATGGGAAAGTGGAGAAAAAATCGATTTAAAAATCCTTCGCCTAACCCCCACATTGCCACATAAAACCGACCACATGGTCGGTTTTATGTTTAATCTTCCGGGTGATAACATCACCCCATGTCGCATCTTGTTTTTAAAGAAACGTTGGGAAAGTCGCCGGCCTCACTCTATGATTTGATGGAGGGGGATATAAGATTGGGATTCATCCAAATCAGACACAAGCCCTCTCATGCCCCGAACGTTCCCCCGTCCTTCGCAAGCCACATCTATTACGAAATCCTCCCTGAATTTCGCGGAAAGGGGCATGGCAGCGAAATTCTTAAGTTGGGTCTGCTGGAAGCAAAAAGGATCATTACACAGAAGGTCATCGTCACGTGCAGGGAATACAACACGGCTTCAAAGAGGATAATTGAAAAGAGCGGCGGCGTCCTCGTGGACACCGTGCCTCTTTCCGGGCCCGGCGGAAACTTTTTGAAGTACGAAATACCACTTTGCGAATCCGCCGATGCGTCTGTGCGACACCGTATGCAAGAATCAGACATCCCAAAACGTATCGAGGGCGATGCTGCGATGATGACGATACTCCGAGCAACGGCTTCTCTAGGGCTGCCCGACTGGTGGATCGGGGCGGGATTCGTTCGTAATAAAGTCTGGGATGTCTTGAGCGGACTGAATCGAACGCCTCCGGGAGATATCGATGTCGTGTATTTCGACCCGAACGATCTTTCGGAAGATCGCGAGCTCGAATATCAAGATCGTTTGGAGGCCTCGTGCGCGACGGGAAAGTGGTCGGTGACGAATCAGGCCAGGATGCATGTTGAAAACGGCGACGAGCCCTACACTTCATCGTTGGATGCGATTGCTCATTGGCCGGAGACGGCGACCGCCGTCGCTATCACGTTGGACGATGCCGGCCACGTTGTTTTTTGCGCCCCGTGCGGAGCCGGCGATCTTCTTCAGATGATCGTTCGACCAACGCCGGCGTTTGAGAAGAAGCTTGATGTGTTTCGCGCTCGTCTTGAAAAGAAAAACTGGTCAATGAAATGGCCAAAGGTTCGCATCGAAGTGCCGGGTACTCGCATTTGAAATTTGTTCAGCGCCTCGATTCACGCGCAAACGATCGTTGTGACTCACGATCTTGGATGTCGAACCTGCGAGTTCGACACCAACTTTTGCTATACGCCAGCCCGGCGGAGGCCGAGATTCATCGCCGGATGACTTCAGGATCGTTGAGCGTGGACCCCGGCCTCCGCCGGGGTGGAAATAAGTGTATGCACGGAGAAATGCAAGCATGAAAAAAGAAGGATCACTGATCCTTCTTGCCGAGTCGTTCTTGGTGCTGTCGCTCCGCTTCCGAAGCGACGTCTTCTCCGTAGATCTTGAAGATGAGTTCGCGCGTCATGCCGATCTCGAATGCTGAGACAGCGCTTGCGATTCTTGCGCCGCGGTTCCACGCAGGGTCTTCCGCGTCAAGACGTTTCGGATCCGCCGCTATCGTGTCGCCTTCGGAGGCGTAAGCGGAACGGCTCTTGAAGATATTCCTGAAATGATCGATGAGCCTGCGGAAAACCATGCTCACTCCTTTCGGTCAGATCGGATGCCCGTCCGGGATGGTCGCGAGGTACATCTCGACGGCTCCGCGGAGATAGGCGTCGGCGCGGTCGGCTTCGATGGGATCGAGGCTGTTGCCGCTCGTCCGCAGCTTGCCTTGGGCATCGATCGAGATGCCCGGGTAGCTGCACACGATCGGCGCGACGAGGTGGAGCGTGTCGGGGCCGAGCCCGCCGGCGACCGTGATGCCGAAATGCGGGTGCTCCTTGCGGATCGCGGCGACGAAGGGCGTGAGGAAGTCCGCGCCCATGTTCGTGCCGGTGCCGCCGCTCATGTCGAACAGGATGTCGTCGACGCACGCTTCGTATGCCTCCAAACGCTGCATGAGCCGAGCGATATCGTGATCGAGTTCGGACAAGGCCAGCTTCCCGACCTGCAGGATGACGCGAGGAGAGCTGTTGGTCTCCTTCACGATGCCGAGCAGTTCCGGGTACGGCCAGACCATGTCGAACTGGATCGCGTCGAGGTTGTGGCTGCAGCGCCGCAAGATCTCCTCGATGTCGTTCTCGTTCGTGCGTGGGGTCGGAACCTCGCTGTCGGGATAGTCGGCGTAGTGCAGCGTGTTGAGAACGAGCAGGTCGTCGACGAAGATGGATTCGATCTCATCGGTCCGGGGCCATACCTTCGACCACTTGGTGGGCAGGCCGTGCAGCGTCTTATAGCTCATCATCACGCCTGCATGGAGCAGGTGGGGGATCAGCTCGCCTCCCGCCTTGCGAAAGACTTCGAGCCTCGCTCGCAGCCACTCCGCGCTCGGAACGTCGGTCATGCCAATGTACGGGAACATCGTTTCCTCCTCGGTTGGACGGTCGAACGGTAGCGCAGGAGAGATGCGTCGTCAATGATTAAAAAAACACTCCTTTGAGGGAGGAGTGCGAAGTATCCTAGAGATGCATGAGGCAGACGTGGCGCCCGTCCATCGTCAGGCCGTAGTAGTGCCAGTAGCCGTCTCGCAGGAACAGGCGGCTGACGCGGCGGAAGCGAGGGTGCTCCTTGTCGTCGACGAAGTAGCACTCGCCGTCATGGCGCGTCGGCAAGCCGACATAGGCCCAGCTTCCGTTCTTCATGCGCTGGAGTCCGCGCAGGTAGGCGTGACAGCTACTGATTCCTTCTAGGATCCGCCACATATCCTCGTTAAAGATCGATGATTCGAGGATAAGGAGCTTCGTGAAGCATCTCTCCCGACTCTGCGACAATACGAGATGTGTGATCCTGTCGATGGTGACAATCTCGTACACGTGGTCGCAAGCGAACATGATTTCACCGGCCGGCTTCACCCACGTGACCTGCTCGTCCTTCTGGTTGTAGCGAGCGATCGAGTAGTGGTTGCCGGTGAACGATGTTCCACCGATCACATACAGGGAACCGTCCGGTGCCAGGAATGCTTGGTTGGAATATCTCCATTCGTGCAATTGGATGGTCCGGATCAGTCTGCCTGTTGTGAGATCACGAACATGAATGCGGTCACGGCATGGCGCTGTCATGAAGACGTTTCGTTCCGCATCGATCCCGATCGGGGTTTGCGGGTCCTTCTGAGGATCCCACAGGTGTTGAGAACCGCAGAAGAGAAGATCGGGAAGGTTCGTGGGGGCGTCGCTGTCGACGTACGACTTGAACCGCGCCTCGGTGATTGGCGTGTTATTCTTGTCGAATCCAATCACTCTCACGCCACGTAGCACCTCGCCGAGTCTGGCGATGTTATCGAACACATTCTTGATCTCGGAACCGGGGGTGGCCCCGAGCAGCCACGAGTCCTCGCCGCGAACAACGCGGAAACGGCTCTGCTCGCGGCCCTTGAAGACGTAGCAGGGCGTGCCGGTCGGATCGACCGCGATATTGATGCATGCCTCGCCGTCGTTCATGGGAAGACGCTTGGCCTCGACCAGTCCTCCGGGCAAGAGTGGTCCGTTCGGATTCATGCAGAACTGATCCAGCTGTTCCTCGGTGATCGGATTCCGTCGCGCGTTGATCTGTTCGAAAACCCACTGCAGCTTTTTCGTATCCATCGTAGCTCTCCGTGCTCCCGAAAACGCCTGGAAACGCATGAGCAAAAATGCCGCTGCGTCCCGACACGTTGGTAAGGAGCTTCGCTTTCGGCGAGATGCCGAAGGTCGCCTCTCGGCGACCCGTATGTCTATCAGTTTTTCGTGCGTGCGTCAAGCGTCGTCCAAAAGAAAAACTCGCTCGAGGCGCGAGCGAGTGTTGCGGTCACTTCTTTTTCGGTGCGGGCGGCAACTCCATCAGGAAGAGGTGGTTGCCGGTCTGGCCCCAGTAGTGCCAGCGGCCTTCACGCTGAAAGAGATCGGAGATGCGTTCGAAACGCGGTCCCGCCACTTTCTCTACGCACCAGCCGTAGACAAGCTTTCCAGGCATCTGCTGCCGGTAAGCGGAACGCCCGTTTCCAAGTTTGATCGGCGGGGGCTCCCAATCCAGCAGCTGCTGAATACGCGCCGGATTCGGGACAGAGCGTTCGATCTCCTTGAGACACCCGCCAGAATCATCGATGTCGTAGAGGGTTTCTTTCCATCTCGCGCCATTATTTGCGTTGTCGGGATCCGGGCCCGGCCTACCTTGCACGAGGCGCAAGCGAGATCCTTCCAGAGTCCACCGGCGGCCGTAGAGACGTCCTCGAGTGTTGGGAATTTCCCGTTCGCCGATGCACAGCATCGCTTGCCGGTCGTCGCCATGACTCTGGTAGTCGAACCAGAACTTGTTGATGATCGGTCTCCTCTCGATGAAGCCGACGATGGTTCCGTTCAATCCGATCATGGGCTGCTTGAATCCCAGCGTGTAGGAATCGTCCCCCAACTGTACGCGCAGTTCCTGGGGGAGAGCGGGGTCACGATCGCAGCCGAGGTTCTTGCTCCAGAGCAAGCACAGCGTTCCGTCCGGAAGCGCACGCAAATCTCTGAGCTTCTCGCCGTCGCGCGCGACGGGCAATCGCTTGCATTCCACGAGCAGAGGATGGCCCTGAGGTCCTTGCGGATTCTCCTCGAAACGATCGATATCGCCGGAGGTGATGAAACAGCTTTCATCGTGGAGGATACTGCGAGCCAGATCCAAGGCCTTACCAAGCGCGCTTTCTTTTCTTCCCATACGCGTTCTCCGTGGTTCTCTCAGATGCCACTGACTGTCCCGACGGGGCAGATGTGTCTGCATCTTTCAAAAACCGTGCATCCGGCCCCATGCCGAATGACCGCCCTCGAGCGGCCCCTTATTGCTATCCGTTTTTCGCGTGCGCGTCAAGAACCCTTGCTTGCGCCAGTGTAGATGCGGCGAAGGCGAGCAGTAGCCAGAAGAGGAGCGAGAGATCGTTTTTGAAATAAGGGACGTCGACGAGTCCGTGGACGAGCAGCGTCGTCATCGAAGCAAGAAGCATGGAAAGCCAAACGCGCATCGAAGAATCTTTGCGAAGCGTTTCGCGCAGCGAGGCGATGAAGCGCGCGATGAGCAAGACGAAAGCGACGACGCCGGCCAAACCGGTTTCTACCCAGAAGTTTAGGAGAATGTTGTGCGGGTACTGGAAAATTTCGATATGGCGCGCTTTGTGGTAGCTATCGAAGACGATCGGATATCCCGAAAGCCCGGCTCCGAGAACAGTGCGATCTTTCAGCATCTGCGACGTTTCCACCCACATCTCTTTGCGCACGCGGCCGGACCAATCGTTCAGCGTCAGTTTTTCGACAGCGAATGCGCGGAGCTTCGGCACGGCAACAATGATAAGTACGAGTATACCCCCGGCGCTCAGCGCAAGACGCCGCGTTTTTTTGAAACAGAGAAGATAGATGCCGAAGCCTGCGAGGAGTCCGACGATCGCTCCTTCCGTTTGCGCGAAGACGATCGCGAGGATGGAGAGTGAGAGCGCAACGAGATGCAGAGGTTTCTTTTTGAGGAAAAGCGGCAGAAGCGGCGCCAGGAAAAGACCGATCGCGTTCGGGAAACCGTAGAATGAGGTTGAGCGGAATTCCGCTTCCGTTGCTGGCGGAACCGGGACGCCGTTGAACGGGGGAGGTACGCCCCAGCCCGTCCAATGCTGCACGATCGCCATGCCGGAGACGACAATCGCCGAGCAGGCGAGTGCGCTCACGGCAGCATCGCGATCTTCCCGCGCGCGCAGGAGGTCGTTCGCGATCAGGAAGAACAGCACGGGTTCGATGAAATACGCCTTCCATACGCCAGCCGCCGCGCGAAAGTCGGGGGAGACGAAGAGGGAAACCGTTGCGATCGCGATCCAGGCGAGCAAGAGCCAACCCCAACCTTTGATGTCGATCAGTCGCTTCTCGCGCTTGAGCATCCAAGCGACGAAGAGAATAACGAACAAAACTTCAAGCGCCGTCGTCGGGATACTGCCGATGTGGAAGCGCACGACATACGACGGAAGCGCCGCAATGAACAGCAAAAACGCCTTGCGAAGGTCGTGCCAGGCAAGGGCGGCGAAGGCGGCGAAAGCGATGATGAGTAACGGGGTCATGCGCGTG
>JBPOIQ010000090.1:0-7459 GCA_052034355.1 Minisyncoccota bacterium | reverse complement strand
GACGTCCTCGGACGCTTCCTCAAAATCTGAGTTTTGGACAAAGCAAAAACAGCGGGTGAACCGCTGTTTTTGCATGGTGCGACCGAGACGATTCGAACGTCTGACCTCAACCTCCGCAGGGTTGCGCTCTATCCAGCTGAGCTACGGTCGCCAACTACTCGCACAGCCTACCTCATCGGCTTCGACCTGTCAACGCTTGTCGCGCATGGCCAGGAGGGGCGGGAGGGGTGCTATACTGCCCCTACCTATGGGGATTGTACCCGAACTGCCGATTTCGAAACTGGGCGTTTTGGGCGCCCGGTTGGCCAAGCCCCTGCGCGCCATGGGGCTGCTTACGGCCGGGGATCTTCTTCGCTATTTGCCGTTCCGGTACGAGGATCTCAGCAAGACTGTCGCTCTGAGCGGGCCGTCCGAGGGGCCGGTAACGGTGCGGGTCAGGGTGGATTTAATCCGCACGCGCCGCTCGGCGAGGCAGAACATGCTTCTTACCGAGGCGACGGTGTCCGACGAGGCTGGGACGGCAAAAGTCGTCTGGTTCCGCCAACCGTATATTTCGAAGGTGCTCAAACCAGGGGATCGCGTGCTCCTGTCCGGGCGCTTGGAGGCGAAGCCGTGGGGATTGGAATTGGTGAATCCGGCGTATGAAAAAGAACGCGCTGGCGCATCGGTGCACACCGGACGCTTGGTCCCGATCTATTCCATCTCCGGCGCCCTGACGACGAAGCAGATCCGGGCTCTCTTGCATCTCGCGCTGCCGGCCGCCGACGCGATCCCGGAAACCTTGCCGGAAGAAATTCTTGCGCACCATCACCTGGAGCCGCTTTCTTCGGCGATCAAGATGATGCATTTTCCGGAGACGATGGAGGAGGCCGAACGGGCCGACCGTCGTTTCCGTTTTGAAGAGTTGTTTTTCTTCCAACTCAGGGGCGCTTGGGCGCGACAGGCGCTTGAGCGCAAAACGGCCGTGACGGTGCCGTTCGACCAAGAGGCAATTCGTGCTTTCGTCAGCTCGCTTCCGTTCGCTTTGACCGACGATCAGAAACGCGTCGCTTGGAGAATCCTGCAGGATTTGGAAGCCGGGCGCCCCATGCAGCGTCTCGTGGAAGGGGACGTCGGCAGCGGCAAGACGGTCGTCGCGGCCATGGCGATGGTTGCCTGCGCCCTGGTCGGATATCGGAGCCTGCTCATGGCGCCGACGGAAATCTTGGCCGAGCAGCATTACGCGACGATTTCGCGTCTCCTCGCGAAGACGCCGTTTCGCGCCGCGCTGCGTACGGCTTCGCACAAGGAGTCGCATGACGACGCCGCGATCGTCGTCGGCACGCACGCGTTGCTCACCAAAGGATTCGTTCCGAAATACGTCGCGCTGGTCGTCGTCGACGAGCAGCATCGCTTCGGCGTTGGACAGAGGCAAGCCTTGCTTTCCAAGCTCGCCGGCATGCAGGCCGTCGCATCGGTGCAAGGGGAGGAGATTCCGCACTTCCTCTCGATGACGGCGACGCCGATTCCGCGTTCGCTCGCGCTTGCGCTCTACGGCGACGTCGATTTTTCGGCGCTGCGCCAGATGCCGCCCGGCAGGAAACCGATCGAGACGACGCTGGTCGACGCTCGAGGGCGCGCGGAGATGTTGCGGCGCATTCGCGAAGAGGCGGCCGAGGGACGCAAGACGTTCGTCGTTTGCCCTTTGATCGAGGCTTCGGACACGCTCGGCGTCAAATCGGCGGAAGAGGAAGTTGAACGCCTGCGCGCGGAATTGCCGGGGATCGAAATCGGACTGTTGCACGGGCGCATGAAGTCGGACGCGAAGCGGAGCGTCATGGAGCGGTTCGCGACCGGCGATCTTCACGTGCTCGTGTCGACGACCGTGATCGAAGTCGGCGTCGACGTGCCGCTCGCGACGACGATGGTGATTGAGGGCGCCGAGCGTTTCGGTATGGCCCAACTGCATCAGCTTCGCGGCCGCGTCGGGCGTTCCTCGCTGCCTTCGCGCTGCTATTTGGCTCCATCGCACGGCGCGCCTCAGGTCGTTGAGCGTTTGCGCGCGTTCGTTCAAGCAAAAGATTGCTTTGAGCTTTCGGAAATTGATTTGCGGTTCCGCGGCCCCGGCAGCCTCTTTGGAGAAGAACAATCCGGGTTTGCCGATCTGCAGCGCTTCCGTCCGGGCGACGCTCGCTTGATCGAAGAAACGCGCGAAGCGGTCCGGGCGCTGACGGAGGCGGATCCTGATCTCGAAAATCATCCAGCGCTCAAAAAGAAAATCTCGGCCGAAGCCGAGAAAGTGCATTTGGAGTGAGGTTCAGTCCGAGTCGCTGTCTGTCATCGGGGCGACGTAGGAGGGATCATGGCGCTTGCGGATCTCCCGCTCGAGTTCTTCGGCCGACAGACCTGTGAGATGAGCGATCTCGATCGCGTTGACGATACCCTTCACCACGATCTCCAACAGAGCCTTTCGGGGATCGATGGGGTACATGTCCATCAGTCGTCCACCAACGTGATCATGGCGCTCGAGAAGTTCTCCAAGCGCGCCCGTGTTCTTTGTCATGTGCGTCAGTTGGTGATGCATCATGAATTCGAAGCGACGGTGCGGGGGATGTTCTTCGACCCCAATCGCGTAGTTCGCATCATCGATCGGGAAACTGCGAGGAATGAGCAGTAGCAGGTCTTTGAAGGTCACGGTTACTCCTGTTGTCCCCACGCTAACAATATCGGTTGTTGTTTGTCAATTTGAGATTAATAAAAAACCGCGACAGGGCGCGGTGTGCGGGCTAGAGATCGTTCTTTTCGAGGAAGCGGCCGCGCAGGCGATCGACGGCATCGATCCGCCAGTACTCGCCGTACTCGAGGGTTTGCCGCTCGTGCGGCGCGAGCTCCTTCTTCACGAACTGGAGGAACTGCCTGCGCAGGCGCGGCTCGTACTCCCTGTCGATCCGTCCGCCTTCGAGCGTGACCGTGAACGCGTGCTGCCAGTTCTGCGGCGGCGGGAAGATGTCGGCAATCGTGAGCGAGGGCGAAGCGCCCTTGGGGTACTGAACGGTGCTGAAGTTTCTCACGCTTCCGCTTCCGAGCAGTTTCACGGAGGTCTTCTCGACACCGATCTTGAGCAGAACACCGACCTCCGGTTCGCTTCCGAAGTAGTCCGTGCGTACGACGTGCCCCGGCTTGATCGAGGTTTGTCGGAGGAGCTTCGTCGCGACCTTGCCCAGAGCCAGGTCGAGCTTCATCTTGACGTCGTTCAGCGTGTCATTGTCGTCCACGCTGACGCCGAGTATCTGGCAATACTCGAGTTGTGCTTTCGTTGGACGTGCCGAATGTCGGACCATGTTTTCCCTCTCGGAGCGTGGATGTGGTCAAAAAAGAACCCCCACAATAAACATCAAAAAAGCGTTTTTGTCAAGAAGGAATCAAAAGAGCTTCGCGAGCGCGTCTTTCAAATGCGGCGAATTTTTTGGAGTGATCACCTGGCTGAACTGCAGGCGTTTGGCCTCCGCCTCGCGTTTGTCGACAAAGGTGACCGGGCGCAGCTCGCCGCCCAGGCCGACTTCGCCGAACGCGGCAATCGAAGAGGGGAGCGGCTTGCCTTTGAGCGCCGAAACGACGGCCAAAACCACGGCGGCGTCGGCGGCAGGTTCTTTTACTTTATAGCCGCCGGCCACGTTGATGTGGATGTCGTGCGTTTGCGTCGGAACGCCCAGACGCTCGGAAAGCACGGCCAGCAAGACTTGTAGGCGATTGGCGTCGAAACCGGACGCGCGGCGCTGCGGATACCCGAACGTCGTGCGCGAAGCGAGCGCTTGGATTTCCACCAAGATCGGGCGCGTGCCTTCCATGATGCAGGTGACGACGGAGCCGGGAACGTCTTTGGAGCGGTCGTTTAAAAAGAATGACGATGGATTGGCGACTTCCTTGAGGCCGGACGCCGTCATTTCAAAGACGCCGACTTCGTCGGTCGCGCCGAAACGGTTCTTGGCGGTGCGGAGCAGGCGATAGTTGGAAGAACGGTCGCCCTCGAACGAAACGACGACATCGACAAGATGTTCGAGCGTTTTCGGTCCGGCGACGTCGCCGTCTTTCGTGACTTGGCCGACGATCAGCATCGGCACGCTCGTGCGTTTCGCGAACTCCATGAGTTGCGCGGTCATGGCGCGCACTTGCGTGGCGCTGCCTTGCGAACCGGCCGCCTCGGGGGAGGAGAGCGTTTGAATCGAGTCGATGATGACGAGCGAGGGTTTCTCGGCGTCGACCGTCGCGAGGATCGTCGTGATGTCGGTTTCGGAAAGGAATTTGAGGCTCGGCGCCGCGAGAGAGAGCCGTTCGAAACGCAAAGCGACTTGGTCGGCGGATTCTTCGCCTGAAGCGTAGAGCACGTTCGGAAGGGTGGACGCGACTTGAAGCAGAAGCGTCGACTTGCCGATACCCGGTTCTCCCGAAAGAAGAACGAGCGACCCCGGTACGACGCCGCCTCCCAGCACGCGGTCGAATTCGGCGATGCCGGTCGAGCGATGCGTCGTTTTGCTGCCTTTGAGTTCCGAAAGGGAAAATGTTTTTCCCGGACGGCCCGTCGCGGCGACGGGCTTTTTCGTTTCAGGAACCGAAGCGGCTTCCGTCACCGTGCCCCAGCCTCCGCATTCCAAACAACGCCCGCTCCATTTTGTGGATTGGGCGTCACATTTGGAACAGATGAACAACGTTTTTGCGGCGGCGGTCATGCACGGAGCCTACCAGGAAATGCGGTGAACGTGTCAACAGGATTTTGGCGTGATTTGGTCGTAGCATTTCCGACTCCCGGATCCTACCGGGAAAATATGCTTGTCGCATTCTTCCATGGCACAGTAGCAGCTATTCCATCCGGCCCAGTTGAAATGCCAGGACTCGTAGTTTAAGCGTCGCGCGCCAACCGTCGGATTTGTCAGGATCTCGACCAGGAGCTTGCTGCCCGGTCCTTTGCTGCTGCACGTCTGATTCGATTTTACGCCGCTGATCGCCTGGCCGTTCTTCATGAGCACGACGTCGCAAGCGTAGCCGGAAGAGTGCGGGCCGGCGCCGGGCCAGCCGGAATACCACGCGCTCGGGTCGTTCTTCGTAGGACGCGCGATAATCGAGCATTGGCCGTTAAAATCGTCGTGCCAGTCGCGCCAGCAATTATTGATTTGGATCGAGAGGCCTTGTCCGGGATAGTTCTTGGTAATGTACGCGTCCGCGCGCTGTAGGCCCTCGACGACCAACTTGGAAGCTTTTGCCCCGCCTCGCGGTTTGATGTTGTTCATGCTCGGCCAGCGCGAAGACGGGATGAGATCCGGCGAAGTGCTTTCGAGGACGCTTGAAGAGTTGAGGCTCGGGAATCGGCTCCAGTCGCAGTCGTTCGAGCGCGTGACGTTAATGCAGTTTGGGCTGTACCCGTTCCGCATCTCTTCTTTTGTGCAAAAGACTTTCGTGCATCCGGCGTTCTTGCAATACGGCAGGCAATCCGCCGCTGTCTTGCATATTTTCGCGTAGTCCCCGGTGGAGACGGCTGGGCTCGCCGGTTCGTTGTCGCTCGGTATCGCGTCAAGATGTTCGTTGGATAACGAATCGTCGGCTTGGTTGATGAGTTCCGTATCGATGCTGACGAGCGACAGGCCTTCGAACTGCACCAGGTTCGGATTGATCGTATACAAGATCACGTATGAGCTGAGCGCCAAAATGACGCCGGTCAGGGCGTTGACAATGCGCTTCTTCGCCGCGCCGATTTTTCCGCCGTCGCCGGCCGAGGTCAGGTACTGAAAGCCGCCGATGATCATCATGATCGCGGCGATGACGCCGATGATGCTGATCAGGAATGCGTAGACGCCGCTGATGTATTGGGCGATCCAGGGAATCGAATACGCTTCGGTATCCGTGATCGACGTCAGCGTGACGCCGGGAATGGGGATCTCAAGCTTCGGCGGTTCGTTTTGCGCGAGGCGGGCAATAATGTCGTTCATACTCAGCGGATCGCTTCAAGAAGCTCTTCGTACGTCAACGCTCCAACCATGCGTTTTCCGTTGATGAAGAACGTCGGCAGGGCGTCGATGCCGAGCGCCAAGCCCTCGTCGACCGTGCGCTCCACGAACGGCCGCGTTTCGCGCGTCCTCAGGCATTCCGTGAACGATTGCATGTCGAGTCCGGCTTGGCTCGCTTCGAACGCCAACGACGTTTCGTTGTAGGAGCCGTTCAGGTTGAAGAGTGCTTCGTGGAATTTCCAAAATTCGCCTTGCTTCGCGGCACACAAGCCCGCTTCGGCGGCGGTGTCGGCGCCTTCGTGCAGGGGAGAGGGCATGTCTTTCCAAACGTAGCGCACGCGCGTCGGTTGTTCGGCAAGAAGGCGCTGTACTGCTTGTTCGGCCGTGCGGCAATGGGCGCAAAGATAATCGCCGAACTCGACGATCGTCACCTTCGCGTCTTTGGGACCGGTGACCTGGTCGACGAATGTCACGTTCGGTTCCTCGAGCGTTCTCGTGGTCTTGGCGGCGACGGGCGCGGGCGGTTGATTGCCGGCGATGGTCGAGCGAACCACGTTCCAAAACAGGCCGAGGGTGGCTCCGCCGAGAATGAGCGCGACGACGATGATGAGGAAGAACGTTTTTCTCATATCAGCGGAGAATCATTTCTTTCAAAGAACCGTTTTCGTCAACGTAGTACAACCTCGATCCGTCAGGCGAGACGACGAGCGACGACATTGACGTTGGTTGATCCGGCCTGCCGATCAGAGAGGATGTTCCGCTGACAAGATCGACTTTCACGACGGAATCGGAAATGTCCTCGGCGATGGAACGTTCCAGGCCGGCGCCCTTCGGGAGCGAGAGCGGCACGGCGCAATAGAGCGTGTTATCGCCTTGGAAGACGCACTTGTCGGCCCAGGTGTTGATCCCCAAGCTTCTCCGGCTGCCGCCGACCGTATCGCTGCCCGCGTCGACGACCCAGAGCATCGGCTTGAAGTCGCTGACTTGTCCGGCGGCGCTGTAGAGGAGTCTGCCGCCGTTCGGCGACCAGTTCGGTTCAAAATCCAAACCTTCGACGCGCAGGGCTGGGAAGTTCTCATGGTTCTGTCCGATCACCAGCAAGTCGCGCGTGTCGAAGCCGACCGGGTCGGCGGTGTCGGAGAACGCGACGACCGAGGCGTCCGGCGAAACGCTGACTGTGACTTTATCGCCGTTTTGCCCGAGCGGTTCGATCAGCTTGGCGCTTGAGCCGTCGGAAGCGGCGCTGATCAACCATCGGTTCGCCGGATCGAGGGCCATCGATTTCGCAACAATCGTCGAGCCGTCGCCGCTGAAGGTGATGTCGTTCCAGTGGCTCGGCAGCGTGACCTGCTTTTGGGTTTGACAGTCGTAGATGATTTTCGAGTTGTCCGGAAACGTGAGAGCAACCTTGTCGCCGGCAGGGGACCAGGCGACGTCGGTCGCGCCGCGGAAGACATCCGCATTCAGCGACTCTTTCGTGC
>JBPOIQ010000048.1:0-9862 GCA_052034355.1 Minisyncoccota bacterium | reverse complement strand
CGCCGCTCCGAGCACGCTTAGGCTCACCAAAGGTACATAGCGGACTTCATGCGGTAGGAATCCGATTAGCGCGACGACGAATGCCAGGCAACCGAGCGAGATGAGCACGTCGCGGTTATTGGACCTGCTGCTTCGCGGCGTCGGCGACGGCTCTCGGATCGGTATAAACAGCGGGTCACTCGCTTCGCTTGGAGCGAGATCGGGACGGGATTCGAGTTCGTCGTTGGTCGGCACCGTGTCCTCCGAAGAAGGATTATTCCTCCAACACGAGACATCTTCCGAAGAGGCGGCGCAAGGCCGCGGATGAGGTCCGGGTCGGAGGAACAATGATGCGCGATTGCTGATACGGCTATGGCTTATGTGCGGAGCATGACACGAGAATTGAATGAACGTCAATCGCCGAGCGTCTTTTGGCGCGGTTCGATTTCACGGAGGCTTTCGATGATTTTTTCCTCATCGGCGCCGAATGGAGCCGGAGGCGCGCCGAACTCAGCGAAACGATACAGCACGTACATGTGACCTCCTTCGTTGAATGCGAACGCGCTCGAGCACCCCTTTGCGCCGCCGATCATGTAGGCGACGCCTTGTACGCGTCCGATCGAACGCAATGAGGTGTGACCGCATTCTCCGTCGCGCAGTTGAGCGAGCAGGTCCAGATCCGTCCGCTCCTCGCGGAAAAGATAGTACTCGCGCGTTCGAAATGTTCCGGCCGACACCAGGTCGCCAAACCGGATCCCGGGTTGGCCGTCGACTGGCTGCGGCTCATATGGCGGCGGGCCAATGAGTGTTGGCGAGTATGGAATCGTGAGCGTGAAATTATCAAGCGAGACCGCTACCCACTCTTGCTTGATTGGCTTCGGTACGAGCGCAAAAGCGGCTCCCGCGACGGCGCATATGATAAAGAACGCGGATACGAGGCGTGGCATACGGAAATTATGGCGGTTATAAGAATCAATCTATCACCTGACAAGAAAATAGAAACAGGCATATAAAAAAGCAGAAGTTTTCCTTCTGCGGGTGCCGCCAGGACTACCTCGACGCCGGATCCTCCACGAGCGCCAGCGTCGATCGGCACTCGGCGCATCCTCGAGCCGTGACGAGCTCCTTACACGCGCTTCCGGTAGACTGCTCATCGAGCAGCATCTTCTCAAGATCGCACGGTCCGGGATGGCTGCAATTATCCGTTTTCGATATCTCGAGCAGCGCGTGTCCCATCCAAGCTGATGTCAACATTATCTTCTCCTTGCTAGCAGGCGCATCTAGCTTACAGCCCGCCTGGCGAAAGTAAAATAGCGGCCCCTGGGAGATACGCGCAAACACCCGCAGCGCGCTTTGAAATAATAAAAGAAGCGCTGAAGTCAATCAGCGCTTCGAGGTTCCGTACGAGGTCGGTAACGGGCGTGCGGAATCATAGGCGCAGCGTTAGTTGCTGGTATCGTATTCCGCCCATTCGTCTTCTTCCAGTTCTTTCAAGTACGCGCGGTACTCCCGGACTTCGGCCGCCTCGGCGGGCGGCAGCAGAGTGTCCAGTTCTTCGTCGGACGCGTCGTTTATTGCGCAAACCTCGGCATAGAGGCCTGCGGCGACGCGATCGGCCTCGCGCCAGCGGTCGCGGAGTCTGCGACCTTCGGCGGCAGCCTGTTCGGGTGTGAGGTCTCCTGGTCTCGGCATCGGAACTTCCTCCACCAGCAGCTCAACCTTCCGGCCAAGCGTGCTCGGTCGTCAGATCGGCGTACCCCGCCGCTGGGAGCCTTCCATCTGGAGAGGCTACCGCGCGTTCCTCTGTCCGAGGAGCGAGCGGTGGCATCCCTGATGTTTCGTTTGGATCAAGAGTGTCTCCGATGATACCGGGCACACGTGTAAAAAAGAGCACGCAACGGTACCCGGGAGATGGGACTGCCACCTCCGCACACATGAGCCGGCATCCGCCTTGCTAAGCAACGCTTCTTAGCTGCGCGACGTCCGCGACGGACGCCTCGGGCGGCTTGGGAAGCCGATGTGTGATGGGTCGAAACCGATCGTACTCTGACTGATCAATATCACAGATCGTTCTTGGTGTCAAGGCCGGCACGCACGTCACGCCGTGCGAAGAGCTTGATCAAGGTTCCCGTGACAGCAAGTCGATGCGCGTCCGAGGCGCTCATGTCGACGCGTGTATGCGCGGAGCAGGCGTTTGATTGTTCGATGAGCTTTCGGAAGTGCAATATCGGCCCATCCAAAAAAGAGCTCCATGGAAGGCTATGGAACCCTTTGGATGCTCGTCTACCCAAGCGGGCCTGACGGTAGGCTCATGATCACCCAGAACGCTCATAGTATCAAAAAAAACAGGGGCCCAGCATCGCTGCAGCCCCAGAGGTACTCTTCTACCCATGCCGGGTCCGAAGGTACGCACAGAGTAGTGTATGTCGGATAATCTGTCAAGACCCGAAAGCATTAGGAGTTCGGAGGATTACTACTCCTCCTAGGAGGTACTTGTCTACCCAAGCGGGTCGGACGGCGAATTGTTCGATGAGAGTGGCCGCAACCGCGAATGCATCCGGCGGCCATGCCGGGCACTTGTTCCAATCGTTTGGAGTGGTGCGCGTTCCTCGCGACCCTTGCGGTAGAAGGCGCGTGATCATTCCGATGATTGTCGACATAAAAAAGAGCGCCGAAGACTATGACTTCTTCGGCGCGGCTGACGCTACCGACAAGTCGGCAGCGTCAGGGAGAACGCGAAAGCGGCGATTTGGAACCGCAGGATGCTTGCGGGCGAACGCGATAATGGGCGCCACCATCTCGTCCGGCATCACCCTGCGAAGGAGTTCCTGGTGGTAGACGCCAGGACTCACGTTGGTGCCGGGAAGCGGATCCGCCTGCGGGGCTCGTTCCTGCCGGGCGGGCGTGGGGCGTGAGGCGTTGCTCGCTGATGCTCCGCGCGCGACAGGGGTTACAGCCGCTGTGCTTGGCGTTGGAACGTTTGCGGGCTTCTTCGGAACACTGTGAGACTGAGAGGATGCGTCGCTGCTCATGGTGGAGCGACCTTGCGGTGGGTTTGGGGAGGGGCTCGCGTGACGCGTCAAGCGGGCGACAATCGAACGCAGGATCGAACACATCAGCATCTCCACCGAGGCTGGTGATCTGCGAGGGCGGTACCCTCATTGTGGTGACCGCCTCGCAGGTCCACAACCGAAAGTGGACATGAAAGTGCTGTTGAGTGAAGTGTATGACAATAAACTGACAACGCACTAGGGGGGAGGCTCCTGCTCACAAGCGTCGCCTGGCGGTACCAGTTTCTACGCCAATATACCTGGGCAACACCTGCCGTTTCAACGAACAAAAAACCCTTCGTTAGAAGGGTTTTTTGTGGTGCGGTCGGAGAGACTTGAAGCCAGAAAACACTCGCGAACGAAAGCGATTTCCAAAGACGCCTTCGCTAGCCCTGCACGAAATCCTCGTACCAACGAACAGCCTGCAAAATCAACGAAATCGGGCGGTCGCCAATACGACTGGGCAACCCGTGGGCAACAAGTGAACGACGTCTGTTTCATCCTTCAAGGATCCGCCCGAGGCACGGGCGAGACAGGATGTCACGGCGGACACTGAATGTGATACAGTCAGCTCGTCGCAACAACTACTTCGTGAACTTGCGCTAATCCAAAGATCTGACACCAGAAGAGACGGCTCTGCAACATGCAGCTTTCGAATACTTGCGCACTCGACGCAAAGAGATTCAAGAACGCTTTGCGGGCGATCATATTTGCAGTGCTGTAGAAAATCCAGTGTCGTACTTCATGGCGGGATCGCCAGGCGCAGGAAAAACTGAATATTCAAAGCGTCTTCTCTCAAGACTCGGTCAGGATGGACCAGCAAATATTGCGCGCATCGATCACGACGATATTCGAGATCTATTCGTGGATGTTGGCTACAATGGTACGAATGCACATGTGTTTCAACACCCTGCAAATCTTGGCGTGGAGAGAGTTCATGATTATGTTCTTCACAAGAGCAAGAACTTCATCCTCGATGCCACTATGCATAATCTCGGGAAGGCACGTGAAAACATCGAACGCTCTCTCAAGCACGGGCGAAAAGTTGTCATTGCCTACGTGTATCAAGATCCGATCGTTGCCTGGGATTTTACTGGGAAGCGAGAAGCTTTGGAGGGACGACACATTTCAAAGGAAGCCTTCATCTCAATCTTCTTCGAGGCAAAAGATGTCGTGAACCAGGTGAAGCAGGAATTCGGGGCCGCCATCGATGTGTGGCTGATCGAGAAAAACTATGCCGATGTAGTCAAGGAGAACATTAGGCTCAATATAGATAAAATTGACAACTACCTAACAATTGGCTACTCTAGAGAAGACCTTGAAGTGCATCTTTCACCAACAATCACATGATCAAACTGTTCCAGCGCCTCTTCGGGAAGAAGGGAGCCAAGGAGTCCAACAGGTTCTACCAGTTTGTGAATGACGCTTCGTCTGGAGAGAAGGTCAAAATCCTGAAACAAGTAATCCGCAAAGCGGACGAAGATCAGAAAGACCTGGTGAAGCGTTACGAACAGCGGTATGGAGTCACCCACAAGGGCGTCGCAAACTAGCGGCGCCTTTTTGTTTGCGAACTCGACCTCCCTTGTTGGCGGTTTGTAGCGAGAGCTGAAAATCGAAGCAACTATGACACGGTGGTGTATTGGGGACCGGACGGCACTCGGAGATTGGGGATGAACGACATCAACACAACAGATGCAATGTTCTTCGTCGGGGGGCGGTCGGAGAGAATTCGAATCTCGGACGCGCGGCGCAAACCAAAGCGACTTTCGACGACGCCTTCGCTAGCATTGGGCGAAATCCCCGCACCAACGAACAGCCCTCAAAATCAACGAAATCGAGCAATCGCCAGCACGATTGGGCAACCCGTGGGCAAGAAGAGAACGAGTTCTGTTTCATCTTCCAAGGATCCGCCCGAGGCACGGGCGAGGCAGGATGGGACATAGACGCGGATCGCGAGGCGCAGGCGGGCACCGAAGCGCTTCGCGAGTGGGACGAGAAACTCGTCGGCCGAGGGGATAGGGCGCGGTGCGACACGGGGGCACGGGGTGGGTTCACCGGACGCTACCGCGAGTGGTGCCGAAGTTGCGCGACCAAGCGCCCGACAAGCCCATGAGTCGCGGACTCGAGCGCGTCACGGCGCAGTCGCGGGAGATACGCGACCGCGAATCCACGAAGCGAAACTTGCACCTTGGCGCCGCCTGAGACGAAGGACAACATCTTCCCTTGGTGATCCGATATCGCAACGCGAAGCTGTGCCTCAGCCTCCATGAAGTCTCCATTCTCGCGAGAACCAAGAGATACAATACTCACGTCGAGGTTGTAGTGCGGTAGACCGACATATGCCGCCCCGTCCGCGTCCATAGTGACGCCACTGGTGCGCCTCAAGTGAAAGACCATCTTGGCCCGAACAACCCCTTCATGCACCTTGCGCACCTTGGCGTCGAACGCCTCAGGCGAATCGTCGGACGCGGACACGAGTGTCACCCGCATCTCCGCGGTGACATGATCCTCGTGGTTGTCAGTAGTTTGCCGCGGTGCGCGCGTCCCACCTGTCCCCGCCACAAGGGGACTTGAGGTCGCACCGCTGTATGAAAGGTGCGGCTCGGTCGCTGAGCCCTTCGAGTCGGATGGGCCAGCTGTCCCACTTGCAAGACCGGCGGCTGCGAGTGGCGCCATGGCGGACTGGCTCCAGGTAGGTTCGCCTTCACCTGCCACAGTGGGAGCGCCTGTCGGCGTCGGAGTTGACCAACCACCGTCTCGCGCACCTGCGGTTCCGAAGTCACCCGTGTCACGCACACCAGGACTCCTGGGCAATGCGAGAATGAGCGCGACAATGAACGCGCCGATGGCGGCAAGTTCGGCTAGGACAGTGAGCAAACGCGGTCGCTCGGGCACAACGGCATCGAGTGTAGCACTCGCGGAGAAGCGGCGGCGCAGTTTCGGGCAAATAGCGGTTCACCGGAGCGCAACCATGCGAGCCCGAGCCCATGGCCGGCCGGAGATCGAAGGCAGCGATGCCCTGGCACCGAACGGGTTGGACTGACCGCCGATGGGGGGAGCAGGGGCGCCGCAAGCAGGATCTGGAAAGCGCTCACTCACTGGTCTGCCTCGAACCAAGACGTCAAGGCCAACCTGCGTGAGGAGCGCTTCTAGCTAGTAGACCAATGCCTGAACCGCTGTCCGGCCAACGAGCATCGGCACGTAGCGAAGTGGCAGCCGTTGCGAGAACTCGTGTTGCGGATCCGAGCAAACGAGATACTCCGACCACGTCCATGGCGAAGGCAACTCATTCGGGTACCGGTACGGGAAGAACGTTGCGTCAACAATGTGCATATCCGGAAACGTCAGCCAGACATGGCAAGGGATTGGCTCCTCGGAGTCTCGATGCACTCCGCGAACCTCCTGTCGCAGGCGCCTGTAGTCGGTTCCATACTCAAGGCGCCCGTCGAACTCGACGTCACCGATCGTCAGTTCGAAGTCAAGATCAAACCGAGGATCGTCGAGCAGCGACAGGTGAATGGCTGCACACTGAACCCTGATTTCCTCGTGCCGGTACGGGTACGAATTCACTGCGCGACCAATTATTGGAAGTGCGGTAAGTGCGTGGCCACTCGCTTTGGGCGGACCTGACTGACCTGTCAATGGCGGTCGATCGAGATTCAGTCCCCATCGCCGCGACTTCTCTTCGGCGGCGAGAAAGAGATCCATGTATCCGTCGTGGATCATCGCGAAGTCCGCCTATTCATGGGTGCGTCCGGTTCGTTGGTCGATTCGGAAGGAACTCTGGGCAACCCGTGGGCAACAAGTGAACGACGTTGATTCTCCTCGAAGGATCCGCCCGAGGCACGGGCGAGGCAGGATGAGACATCGACGCTGACCACGAAGGCTCACGAGGCAGGGCCGTGTTCGAGTAGGTCACTCGGGTGCCCGAACACGAAGACTCGGGCGTCACGTACCGTCTGTGCGTTGATGACGTGGACTGCTTGTGCGCTGACATGCCATGGCATCGGCCGTTCGACCTCGGCGGCCCGACCGATCGCCGCGTAGCGCGGCGACAAGGGAATGTGCGGCCAGCTCGGCGGCTCGTCGGAGCAGATGAAGCCACAAGGCTCAGGCGAACAGATGATGTCCCAGCGCTGATCACCCAACTCGCCCATATTCATGTCATGGAAGCGAACAGCATCTAGGCGCGCTGCGAGCCTGCCAAGCACGATGTTGCCTCTTGCATAGCCAGCATGTTTCGACTCAAGAATCTCCTCCTGGGCTTTCGTAAGATATGGATCTGGACTCAGGCCATTCAGGACAAGATCCTCGGGCGGTGCCGCCGCAAGTGCTGCGCGGATGCGCCAAATCGAGGAGTACGCGGAGAAGGCGGAGTGGTTGCGTATGACGCCAGCCGAGATAGCTCGATCCACCTCCGCTTGGAACGTCTCTTCGATCTTCTTGAAGAAGTTCGCCTCAGAACCTTGGTCCCACACTCGTTTCGCGCAGAAGATGTCATTGTCGGCATTGGCGAGGAAGGAGGGCGCGCCGCGCTTCCTCACGCGGACACGTCCTGCGCCATCAGCGAACCGCGCGATGCAGGCGCGACTGTGGACATGCTGCCTCAGCGTCAGCTGGTGGGGATTGCCGGGTTGGGTCGGCTCGGGGCGACGTTTCACATCAATCCTCGAGCAAGCGCGAACGAAAATTGCACTATGCCGACCAGACCATCTTAATCTGAAACGTGCTATCAGTCCCCGCCGTAACGATCTTGACGCTGGCTTCGGCAGTGAGATTTAGAGCAAACTCCATCTCAACCTGCTTCGGTCGACGGTGTGGCTCCATCGCGGCAAACTGTTCAATGAGGTCGCCGCAGATCGTAGCCACAGCCCCCCCCAGCTCGCTGATCGTAGCCAATGCTCTAGTCGCGGCTCCGTCAGCGATTTCCTGTACCTTTTCGTGTATGGCGGTCGTGATGCTTCCTACCGATGCCCCGCTTGGAGACGCATCCTCCTCCACCTCGACAAGAAACGTGCGCCCACTGCTCGCCAGCTCCAAGAACGTGCTCACTTTGTTAACTCCCTGTTTGTGCTTCTGTTGATCATCACAACGCGATCTAACGAATTGTGAGGGTGCCTGGCGGGAAGTTGCAGCGCACGTCGTGATGTCCGATGCCACGAAGGACGCCCAAGACAGCATAGGGGAAATCATGTTCAATCACGTGGACTGTCGCGAGCGATGGATGCGGACTAGGCAGAATGAAGTCCAGCTCAAACACATCCTTCCATACGACGGTCGAAGCTGAGACGCGGAAAGCCAGTCGGTCTATCCGACTAGATCGCGACAAGCCAAGCTTATTGAGCGTACCGACGGGAACGACCGAGACGTCGGCTCCTGTATCAACGCGGATGTCGGCATTGATTCTGCCACCAAAAAGCCGGTCGTGGATATGACCGGCTACCAGGGGGACTGTGAGTGAATGTACTATCCCTGAACCGTAGGTGATCGAGATGGTGCGCAAGGTTCCCTCGAAAGCTGAGCAGCTAGGGCTCGACAGGGCGTCGAATCGGGAGAATCAGAAACGGACGTGCCGTGTCGACCTTCTTGCTGAGTTCTTCCGAATCGTCGCCAATGATCATGCGTCCGTCTTGAATCGCTACAAACCTGCCAGAATGCGCGGACAGCAGGTATTCTAGATTTGCCTCGAACATGCGCCTGGCTTCAAGGTGGGCCTTCTCTGATGCCTCGTGGCGCGCCCATGCGTCATCGGAAACAAGACCCGTACGGATCTCAAGCGCCCTTTTGATCGACATCTCGTCCTCCAAGGGAGGATTGTCCCCCCGATACGAGACGTCTTCCAAGTCTGGAAACGGCACAGACGTCGGCGAGGCGGAGGGAGAATACAAGGTGGCTTGATTGTGTGCTGTTGATGCGGCGATCTGCACCGTGTCTCGCTTGCGCGGCGTCTCGCCGCCGTCCACAACTATGGAGAGAATGACAAACCCGAGTGATGGGGCGAACTCGATCTGCATCCCGCGAGTGATCTTGACTGCGGTGTCGATATCGATCTTCTTCTCGTCGACAAAAGTCCCGTTGCGGCTGTTGCAGTCGTAGAGCAACAGACTGCCGGTCGGTTGAAGCTGCATGACCGCGTGTTCTTTGGAAACGCGGTTGTCGCGGACACATACATCTGCGACCTCCGGATCACGACCGAATGTGACTGGTTCGGCACCGACGCTGATTTGGAACGGCATGCCGCCATCAAGCGGCTGTGCCCAAACTTGCGCGGAGACCTTGGTCATGGCGGACTCCAACGGATTGTAACCGCTACGGCGTGGATTGTCCAGCGCGAATACGGACTTATCCCCGATTCCGTCTCGCGGCGGGAGCGTCGGAGGAACTCGATGCGCGCAAGCCGTGGTCGTGGCTTGCTTCCGCCCGAGGTGACGCAAGTCTCTGTATTCACGGCGCAACCTGCGCCTATGGACTCACAGGGCCACGGTTCCGCCCGAGCAGTTGGAGGCTGGTAGGCGACGAACGCGGCTGCGCGACTTGGCCTGGCCCTAGGAAGCTCAACGGTAGCTGGTGGATCGACGTTCGACACCGGGGCCGCCGCTACCGCCTGCGCTCACCGGACGATCGTCGTGACGGCGCCCTTCGATACGAACTCTCCGTGCGAAGCCGACTCGCTGGGGGCGAGGAGGTCTTCCTTGCGACGGACCCACGGGCCAAACTGCGGCCCGCAGCGGAGGTCCTCTTCCAAGAGTTCGCCGCGGAGTGGTTCGAGACGCACGTCAAGTCGTACCTCCGACCGTCTACGCAGCGCAGGTACGCCAGCATCTTCACGTCGC
>JBPOIQ010000045.1:0-7815 GCA_052034355.1 Minisyncoccota bacterium | reverse complement strand
CTCCGCAATCCCACGACTTCGGTACTACATTTAGCCCCGGTATATTTTCGGTGCCAAACAACTCGACCAGTGAGCTGTTACGCTTTCTTTAAAGGATGGCTGCTTCTAAGCCAACCTCCTGGTTGTTTGAGTCGTAAGACCGCCTTTTACACTTAATGTAGATTTAGGGACCTTAGTCTGTGATCAACGGCTGTTTCCGTTTTGACCGATGGAGCTTAGCCCCCATGGTCTGACTGCTGGGAAGTGCATGTGGTATTCGGAGTTTGGTTGGGAACCGTAGGATTGCTCCACCGGTCCCCATTCAGTGCTCTACCCCCACATACATATTGACCAGCGCTAGCCCTCAAGCTATTTCGGGGAGAACCAGCTATCACCCAGTTCGATTGGAATTTCTCCGCTAACCACAAGTCATCGCAAAGTGTTGCACAGCTTACGCGTTCGGTCCTCCAGTTTGCTTTCGCAAACCTTCAACCTGCTCATGGTTAGGTCACCGGGTTTCGGGTCCAGTCTGCGCCACCTTTCAACATCTTGGCACTGATCAGCAAGCTGACCAGAACCAAGAGTTGAATACGCCCTATTCAGGCTCGCTTTCACTTCGGCTCCGTCCCCGCAGGGACTTAACCAAGCGACACAGATCTAACTCGTTGGCTCATTCTTCAATAGGAACGCCATCACCCTTGCGGGCTCTGACTCCTTGTAAGTGTATGGTTTCAGATACTATTTCATCGCCCTCCCGGGCTGCTTTTCACCTTTCCCTCGCGGTACTAGTTCACTATCGATCATTGAGAGTATTTAGTCTTGGCACATAGTCGTGCCGGATTCCGACGGGATTTCACGTGTCCCGCCGTACTTAGGAATAACGACTGCAACGTGTGAGGAATCTTTTAAATACGGGGCTATCACCCTCTTTGGCCAACCTTTCCAGGTTGTTCTTCTAGAAACTCACGACGGCACCGAGTTCTGAAAGGAACTCATTGTCATCATCCATCGACCCCTATAAAGCGACAGCTTTCACTCGTACCTTCCATCCGCGGCCTGGCTTGCGCCAAGCTCGGTGTGGTCGGCAACTCTATAGGTTTAGACTGATCCCCTTTCGCTCGCCACTACTCAGGGAATGCGCTGACTTAGCTCAATCTGAAGACCCTTTCGGATTCTCAGATTGAGAAGTCAACATTGTTTTCTCTTCCTCTGGCTACTGAGATGTTTCACTTCACCAGGTGCCCACCGTTCCAGCTTTCGCTGGGCGGCAACATGACTTCATCATGCTGGGTTCCCCCATTCGGATATTCACGGGTCAAAGGTTGCTTACCACCTCACCGTGACTTTTCGCAGGTTGCTACGTCCTTCTTAGGCTCTCAACGTCCGAGGCATCCACCATACACCCTTTCATCTACAACTACTGAAGCACGATGTGCTCCAGCAGTTTCACTCTTTCAATTGCAATTCAATTCAGTACTTGTATGTACTGTACCCATTTCTAACTAATCTATCTTGACGTCATTTCGTCTGTATTCAGTTGTCAAGGTTCCGTCCGTCTGTCGTTGGCCCCGCCTTTCGGTCAGGGTTTGCGTCCGCTTCTACACGGACTCCGACTTACGAACCGGGATGGGAACTGGACCTCGTAGTGTCTGCAGTAGAGTAGCAGTCCCGTAGGTGACCAGGAGTTCCCGTCTCGATTCACAAGTGCTTTTGACGAAGTGCAAAGGATCAAAAAAACCGCCTTCCAAGCGGTTCCAGCGGCTCGACTTCGGAAGTCGGGCATGGGCTAGCTCGGTTTACGCTACTACGACTCAGTTGTGAGCGCGTTACGCAAAGTGGCAGGTTTAAGTTGTCCACAGTATAGATGAGTCCCAAATACCTGTCAAGAGCCGACGTTGGAACCAATTTCTACTGCGAAGGACGAGGTAACAGGCGGCACTTTAGTGAAGTCGCGAAGGCCTGTCAAGTGCTCTAATATTCGCACTAATTTAGCATTTCTCTTGGAAGGTTATTTTGATTCTGCTAGGCTCTCGTCAGAACTGTCCAAAAAGAGGGCACGATGAACGCGCAAAAAGAAGCACCGTCTGCCGTCGATCCGCGCGGCATTCTCGTCGGCCTTGTCGGCGGATATCTCGGTCTTGTGTTCCTGGCATGCTGGGTGGACGTGAAAATCCACAAGCGAAGAATGCGGAAGAAACGCGAGAAAGCCATGCGTGAGAAGGAAGAAAAGGAACGTTGACCTTGTCGTGCCGATATCATCTCGTCGCCGGCTCACCAGAGCTGGTTTTTTTATTGACAGCGGTTTTTTCGACGAGCACTATTATTCTCAGGCAACAACAGGAGCTTCCCATGAGCGACGGAATGTCCGAGGGCCACCGTTGGGCCGAAGAGAGCGATGCGAGACAGAGGAGAATCGATGCGTTCTTTGCAGCCATCGAACGTCTCGCACAGAAGCAGATGCTTCTCTCTGACATCGAGCCACTGTTCAATGACTTTGACGCTCTTCGCTTCCAGAACCACCTTATCCCCCACGTTCTCAAGCGAACGCGCAAGGAGCGATGGCGGGCGTGCAGTGAGATCCTGAAGAGAGTCGTAGCAGGTCATGGTCGATCGTGGATCGAGATCCTGGTTCTTTCCTTGCAGCACGCATCCCCTTGCGTTACCGAACGACTCCAAGGGCTCGCGGGTCTGGAGGCGATCGTGCTCTGCGCTTCAAACGGGGAATATGCGGAGCCGAAGGTGTACGGTGATCTGAGTGCGGTGATCGAGGCTTTGGGAAAGGGTTTCCAGCCCATCACAGCCACGATCAACGACCCCTACCGTGCCATCGTTGGCGTGCAGATTCCGAACGGCAAGATCATCTCCGACACCTCACGCGAAACGCTTCGCTTCCTGGGCGCGTACGACCCCGCCTTCGCAAAGACCTAACGCTCGCCCTCTTCTGGCGGGCTTTTTCTTTTCCGCAAAGACCGTTAGTCTGAACATATGTTGAAGATCACCATCGCAGCCGTCGGGTCGCTCAAGGAACCGTTTTGGAAAGACGCCATTGCGGAGTATCAAAAACGCCTCTCCGCGTTTGCCAAGGTTTCCGTTTTTGAAGTGGCGGATACGCCTTTTAAGTCTGCCGGCGAAGCGGCGGCAGTCATGCGTGCGGAAGCGAGTCTTTTGAAGAAGAAAATCGCGGATGGGGCATTTGCCATCGCGCTGGTAAAAGAAGGAAAAAATCTGACCACGGAAACGTTCGCAGAGCTGCTCGACCGCGAAGGCCAGGGCGGAAGGGAGATCGTCTTCCTTATAGGAGGGCCGCTCGGGCTTGATCTGGAACTGGCAAAACAGTGCCACATGAAGCTTTCGCTCTCTTCTCTGACCTTTACGCACGGCGAGGCTCGGGCGATTCTTTTTGAGCAGCTCTATCGGGCCATGACGGTGTTAGCCGGAAAAACCTATCATTATTGAGGTTTAGGCTTGACAAAAGGCCTATTTTGTGGTTTACTGTACGGTCACAGCAACCCCGCAAACCCCAACAGAAAGGCCGTGACATGCCCGAAGAACCTTTCAAGCTCGACCCGGTCTTTACTGACCTCTACAAGCACCACCAGGAGGCCATTCGCTACAACGGCCAACTGCCCGCCACGCTGAACGAGATCGGACCGATCCGTCACCACGACTACGTTCGCAACGAAGGCGAGGGTATGGTCGGCGCCATCCGTGTCTTCGTGGATGTGCCTTTGTCTTCGGACGGGCGCGATCGCATCCTCGAGATGCAGTTCCACCCGCTCGAGGGCCGGCTCCGGATCGATACCCATCTGCTGCACCCGATTTCGAAAGAATCGGTGGCCCTGGGTGGAGCGGTGATCCCGCTCACCGAGCTCCTCTGGCCGAGCAACGCCTCGACCAGCATGGCCGTACTGCGTGTCGCGGAGCTTCTCGCGAACGATGTGAATGGCACGGGGAGCTACGCTTCCCGAGACATCCTTCAGATGTTCCGGATTCCGCAAGGGACCGGCTACCGGAGGCTAACGCTCACTGCTGGCAAGGCGCTCATGGAGCAGCGGCGCGTGTCGCTCGCTTCGGACGTGCGGCTCGAGCCAGCTGTGGGACGCTGGTACGCCTGCAGCAAGGAGCCCATCCGCACCGAAGCGCCCGAAGAGCTCGAGGTGTACGTCGGGTGCTTGAGCGACAGTCCACACAAGTACTTCTGCGAGGACGGCCACCTGTACCTCAGGATCGCGGATCGTGGACAGAGCGAGGCCGCGATCGAATGGAGTTGCAGAGACACATCGATCGACAAGCCCCACCAGAACAACATCCCTCGCGACCAGCGCAGTGAGTACGTCCGAGCGGGCAACGAGTGGATCTTCGAGATCCCGGAGAAGCTCGCGCTCGAGCTCCAGCGTTTCGCCACGCCGGAGTTCGAAAGACGTTCGCACGACATCGCCTTGTCCCTACTGGGTTCGCCCCAGTAGGGTCTTTTCTTTTTGCAGAACCAATAAAAAACCGCCGGTCAATTCCAGCGGGTGTTCGGTTTCGTCTCGCGCGTGCTGGCAACCTCTGGCTTCCGATCGCGGAACCGCCGCCACGCGTTCCAGGCGGACCACGCGCTCCAGCCCCACAGAGCGGTCAGGAGAATGGTGTAGGCGTCCGGGCGCAGCACCGAAACGACTGCGTAGAGAAAGAAGAGCGGCGTGCAGGCGCAAAACGAGACGAGCGCGATGATGCGCGCAAAGCGCCGACTCTTCTTCTGAGCGACCAGGCTCGCGAAGAACGCAGCGATCGCGACGATGAAAAAGAGACTGGCGTTGGCGACAAGGAACGAAAGTATCGCGTTGGACCCATTCATGATGCCCTCCTCGGCTTTGGCCAGCATACACCAAGAGAACGGAGAATCAATCTTGAGTGCGGGCGTAAAGAAAAAAGCCGGCTAAGCGGCTTTGAACGAGATACTGATAGTGAAATCCGAACGCACGTGGGAAATGGGCGTGGGCATGTAGAGGTACGACGCCGGATCAGTGAGCCGCACGAGCGTACGGCTGCTCTTGTGCTGCAGCGGCAGGTCGAACACATCACTGGTCTCGTAGCACTGCATGGCGCAGCTGCCGGTACAACGATGCTCCGTCGTCTCCTGGTACCGATGTTCCGCGTGAAAACGCACCTTGAACATCTGCTTGCGCAGCTTCTGTGCGGCGACATCGATCGCCTCCTGCAACAACCCCTCATACCCTCCGCGACCGAAGCTGATCCTCGCGCACAGATCCTTGATCGAAAAGTGCGCTTCGTAGGTGGAACCGGGGGTCGAACGCCACGGAGCGATGCGTAGAAGATAGGCCGCCATGCGAGACGAAACGCTCTCCAAAAACTGTCGTTGAACGCCGGTCCACAAACGCTTGGTATTGCCGTATCGTTGATCCCTGCATTCGCCGTACCATTCGTGCAGCTCGTGCTGAGCACGTGGGAGGTCGTCGAGCAGTGCCTCCTCCAGCACCTGCCCCTTCTTGATAACGCGTTCACGAGCATCGTGGCGCTCCATGTACACACCGTGGTTCCGATCGAACCGGCGAAAGGCGTCGAACAGACCAAGCTCGTCCGAAGCCGTCTGGTTGCGATTTTCCGGGAAGGTGTGGCCTTCTCGGACGAGAGTTGCGATCTCGTGAGGCCACTTCACATAGTGGAACGTGCGGACCATGGCGGGCTCCTTCCTGCGAAGAGTGCGGAAATGAACGATGAGACAGACTTACGGTTCTTTACAGAAGAAGTCAACCCCCTCTTCTCCGTTCCGGGATTGTCCGTTACTGTGCAAATAGGACGATCGGTCCTTGGAGGTGTGCATGCCCGGAACGAAGAAACACCTTTCGCTAAAAGCGCGCGCGTTGATCGCCACAGCGATCCATGAGAGCGGACACGTTGTAGCTATCTGGAATGAACCAGCGCTGCCTGCACCAAAAAGCGTATCGATCACTCCCAAAAAAGGCACAGTCGGCCGAGTAAAGTTCAAACTGAAGAAGGCGTGGTGGATGACGGCAACCGCATCTTCCGTACGTGCCCTGATTCGAACGTTCCTTGCTAGCCGTGCAGCCGAGCGACTTTTGACCGGAGCGCACGCGGTCGGTTTCTATGGCGATCTCGAACACGTGACTTGGCTGGCATTTGTCGTCGTATGTATCGAAGGCATGGATGAGCAGTTCGGACTCCTCTTCGTGCCCGGTTCCCTTCTGAGCGAAGCGACGCGCAAACAAGCCGATCTTGCCATACGCAAAGTGATCGCACAGTGCGATGCGCAAGTTGCTGCCAAAATGAAGAAGCATGAAAAGCAGCTGCGTGCGCTCATTCCAATCCTTGTGAAAAAGAAGAAACTGAGGCGGAAGCAGCTGAAGAAGATCCTTGGTCCGCGACCGAAATGGAACGCGGCGAGTACTCGCCAAGACGCTTCGAAGAAGACAGACACGCAACATGCTCGCAAGAAGAAGTAGTCTTCCTTGCGAGTTTTTTAAAAAAGAATGCGCCCAACCCGGAGTTCCGGGTTGGGCGCGGGCGACAGACCGTCAGCGCGGCTTCAGGTACTTCCCGCAGTCGGGGCGCGCGGCGAGGAAGCCGGCGCCGAGACTACGCTGCGCCATGGCGCAGTCCTGCATATGCGCGCGTGTGCGCGGTGGGAGATCCTCCTGGGCCGAACCCCAGTCGATGGAGAGGATCGCGGCCACGACCAGCACGGCGAGCAACACGCCCCGGCGATGGTGGTAGAGCCACTTGTGCGCCTTCACGATCATGCGAATGAGCTTCACAGGAGCCTCCAATGAACGGTTTTGGCCTCATCAGGTACGACTTGGCCATTCTGTTTCGATGCGAGCATCATAGCACAAAGATCTATTTTTGTCAATAGTCTTTGACATAACCATAGGCAGCAAAAAGAGGCCGTATTTCGGCCTCTTTTTGATGGTGCTGCGGAGAGGACTTGAACCTCTACGGGTTGCCCCACCAGCTCCTAAGGCTGGCGCGTCTGCCAATTTCGCCACCGCAGCACGAACAGAAAAGAGCTTAGCACGTCCCCGCTTGCCCCGTCATTCGCGAATGACGGGGCTTGCATGAAAAAGAGCGCCTTTGCTAGGACGCAGCCGCCCGTGGCGCGCCATGCCCTACGGAAACGCTTACTCTTTTTCCAGCGTCTATGAAACGTTTTGCGTTCGTGTTCGCGCTCCTTCTTTGTCTCCCCTCTTTTACGCAAGCGGCCGCACCGGCTGTCGAGGCGACGGTCTACATCAGCGAAATCGCCTGGGCGGGCTCCACCGCTTCCACGTCAGATGAATGGATCGAGCTCTGTGGCGCTGCTGGAACCAATCTCAGCAACTGGACGATCGAGGGAGCTTCGACGAACGCGCTCACGCTTCCTGTCGGCAGCGTTATACCGGAATCTGGCGCGTTCCTCATTTCGAATTACGGAAACGAAGATGCGAAGTCAACCTTACTGGCGCCGACGCAGTACACGACGACATCCATCGCGCTTTCAAATACGCAACTCTTCTTGTCGCTACGCGATCCAAATACCATCTTGATCGACAGCGCCGGCGCTTCCGGTACGCCGCCATTCGTAGGCACGAGCGGCAGCGTCAAAACTTCGATGCTGCGACTTCTGCCTCTGCAAATCGGGAGCCTCGTCGAAGCATGGACGTCCGCTTCCGTTTCAAACGGTTTTGATGCAGGCTCGACTGAACTTGGTACGCCTGGCAGCTGCCCTAAAAGCACGGACGCACCTGTTCACACAACAGTACCGGATGAACCTGCGCCAATTGAGACGATCGAGGCGACACCCGCACCATCGTCAACGATCCAACTTCTTCCGAC
>JBPOIQ010000031.1:0-2665 GCA_052034355.1 Minisyncoccota bacterium | reverse complement strand
GCGGCGTGCGGGTGGAAGACATCAAGCACCCGACGATGCAGGCGATCCGATATCTCGATAAGCTGATCGATGAGTTGGCAAGGGGGAGGGCAATGGAGAAAATTCTGCGCGCCTAATATTTCATTCTGTGAAAGCTAAATTTACAACCATCGCCGCCTATAATCGCGGACAGTTGAAAGGCGACAAAGCGATCTGCGACCTCCTGAAACGCGAAATCGACAAGGCCTTGCCCAAAGCCGAAAGCAAAATCTGGCACGGAAGCCCGGTCTGGTTTTTGGACGGCAATCCGATCGTTGGCTACCACCGCTTGAAAGACGGCATGCGTCTCATGTTCTGGAGCGGCCAGTCGTTCAAGGAGGAAGGGCTCGAGCCGGAAGGTTCCTTCAAAGCCGCCGAGGCGCGCTACGCCGACGCCAAAGAGATCAAACTTACCGCCCTTCGCCGCTGGCTCGCCGCGTCAAAAAAGATTCAGTGGGATTACAAGAACATCGTGAAGCACAAGGGGCTTGTGAAGTTGAAAGGTCTCTAAAGCGCGTATGAAACCAAAGAGCGCAAGCGTGCGCGTGCCGCACGTGGTACCGGCCGACGTAAAAAAGATGCTCGCCGCCTCTTCGAAAGCGAAAGCGGTTTGGGACGACATCACACCACTCGCGCGCAACGAATGGGTCTGTTGGATCACCTCTGGCAAGTTGGCGGAGACGCGAAAGATCCGCCTCGAAAAAGCCGAGTCGAAACTCTCCGGCGGCATGCGGAGACCGTGCTGCTGGGAAGGGTGCTCGCATCGGTAAAAAAGGAGTAAAACGGATATGAACCTGGAGAAAAAAGAAATGATTATTGAAAGAAGGCCGGCCGAGGATTCTGACATGGAATTCGCAAGGGCGATTCATCACGCCTCATACAAAGATGTCGTCGTGGAGCAATTCGGCGGTTGGGACGAAGAAGCCCAAGATCGGTTTTTTGAAGCGGTATGGAAGAAAACGCCGCATGAGATTGTTTCCTGCGACGGCGAGCTGTGCGGGTATTTTTCCTTTCAAGAAACCGACGATGCCGTGGAACTGCACGAGCTGGTCTTGCATCCTGCCTTTCAAGGACGAGGTATCGGCACCAGGCTTTTGAACGATGCACTTGAAAAAGCAAAAACCAGAAACGTGCCAGCGAAGTTGCAGGTTTTGAAGCACAACGCGGCAGCCGATTTATATCGAAGGCTGGGCTTTGTAGTGGTCGGCGAGACTGACACGCACCTGCAAATGGAATTCAGGCCTACGGAAAAAGCTTAGGTTTCGGCGCGCGACATCGATAACTTCTTGGTACGTCGGTCGTGACCGACGTGCCTTGCGTGAACGATGGCGAACAGTGTTAGCGTTTAAAGGCTTCGCGTAAGCGGAGCTGGTGGATAGGTAAAAGGCAACCATGCCAAGCCCCCGCATAGGACGCCTATTGGCGTCCTTTTGCGTGCCCCTCTTGCGTGAAAAAGACCGACTTTGCTAGGACTCCGTCGTGGGCCGGCAGTCGAGGTGACAGCCAGACTTGATACTCTCGGCTTTGGGGTTCGAGTCCCCGCCGGTCCACCACCGCAGGTTGACAAACTTGCGGTGACAAGCGTATGCTTACGCAGTATCAGGTCTGGCTGCCTCGGCGAAAGTCGAACGAAAACTCCCCGAAAGGGGAGTTTTTGTATACACTCAAAAAGGCTCACTTGACCCTTTGGTACCAGGTACCGATATATGCGGATGGGAGGATTTGGATTGATCCGAAGCGGCGGGAGGAGAGGCTGGATTTGTATGAGAAAGAGGGAATATCGATTGACAAAAACGACCACATCGTAGATTTTAAGAAGAAACTCGTCGAAGCGAGCAAATAACTCAGCTTAGACATATCTATGAAGACCTTGGCCTGTGACCTGTGCGTGTACGAAGCGAGCGGCGAAACGTTCGAAGCCTGGATGGAGGCGCTCAAACCTCATTACGGGGAAGCCCACGCCGATTTCATGAACGATCCGTCGCATACGAAGGAAGACATGGAAAAGTGGATGACTGACAACCGCGCGCGTTTCGATGCGGCGGATGAAGCGGCTTAACGTCAGCCTGTCCCTTTGGTGCCAGGCACGGATACGAATATCTTAAAGATCATCCCTATGGCCACGATAAACCCCTACATCAACTTCAACGGAAATGCGGAAGAGGCGTTCATGTTTTACAAATCCGTCTTTGGCGGGGAATTCTCCGGCATTACGCGTTTCAAGGATCTCGCGAGCCCGGAGTTTCAGGTACCTGAACACGAGGCGAATAAAATCATGCGCATCATGCTGCCGATCGGCGGCAATGTCTTGATCGCCAACGATATTCCGGAAAGCATGGGGCGCGTGAGCGAGAACGAAAACCGCTCGAAGATCGCTGTCACGGCAGAAAGCCAGGAAGAAGCCGCTCGGATTTTTGGCGGGCTCTCGGCGGGCGGAACGGTTGAAATGCCGCTCGCGGAAAGTCCTTGGGGCGGCTCCTTTGCCATGTTCAGGGACAAGTACGGTATTGAATGGACCGTGGAATTCGCTCCCAAAAAATAAGTTCGGCTCTCTTTGGCGAGTTGTGAAAAAGCGCAACCTTTTCAGCGAGCGCGTCGTCGAGCTCGCTCTTTCGATCCCGAAAGGTCGCGTCACGACCTACGGTCG
>JBPOIQ010000052.1:0-6793 GCA_052034355.1 Minisyncoccota bacterium | reverse complement strand
TGGAAGGTCAGCCGCAATCATACCAGAACCTGCTGGGTCCTGAAGTGCGACATCCGCAAGTTTTTTGCGAGTATCAATCACGGTATCCTGCTTGCCGTATTGGAAAAGAAAATCTCGGATGGACGGATCATGGCGCTCTTACGGAATATCGTCGAGAGTTTTTCAACCGATGGAAAGCCCGGCATCGGTTTGCCGCTCGGCAATCTCACCAGCCAGCTTTTCGCCAACGTCTACATGAACGAGTTTGACCAGTTCATGAAGCACCGCCTGAAGGCGCGGCGTTACATTCGTTACGCTGATGATTTCGCCATTCTTTCGGAGGACCGAGGATTCTTGGGAGGTGTCTTGCCTGAGATGGATCGGTTCTTGCGGGAAATGTTACGGCTTGAAATGCACCCCGACAAGGTCTTCATAAAGACCATGGCGAGCGGTGTCGATTTTCTGGGTTGGGTGCATTTTCCTGACCATCGTGTCATGCGGGGCGCAACCAAGCGGCGAATGTTCCGAAGACTAGAAGAACATCCGACCGCCGAGACCATCGCTTCATATATTGGTCTGATGGGACATGGGAATACGATGCAGCTTCGGAGCGAAACGCAAAATCTCTTCTGGCTGCATCAAGATGATTCATACAAAAACCATGCTGGATTCGAACCATGAAATGAGCTTAAAATCTCCAACTCGCTACAACCCAAGTTTTTACCCTCGTCAGATTCCTTCTCGGATGCCAACCATTCACGGCAACTGCGATCTTTCAAATGACCTTGAAAAATAAGAAGACCCAGCCTGGTGGCTGGGTCTTCTTTGGTGCTGGGCCTCTCGGTCTTCCGAAAGGCGCTCAACATGGCTCGGGGACCTGGATTCGAACCAAGATAAACAGATTCAGAGTCTGTTGTCCTACCATTAGACGATCCCCGAATGCGCAGACAATATATCGTTTTTGCTCGAGGCTGTCAATATGACCAGGGAGCGGTGGGGAGGGGATGGAGCGAGCGCTGCTTTCGGTATTTTTTACCCCCGTTTCGCCTCAGCGGCACGGGGGTAAAAATGGAGTCGAAGGACCCAGAGCCGTGCTATACTGCAGGTGTTATTCGTGAAGCGTCTTCAAAGAGCTGTGCGTACGTTGACCATTCGTATCGACATGGACGCCGTCGAGCGCCGCGCGGCATGGTGCAAGCGCGCTTTTTGGTCTGGCTGCAAAAAAGCTGCCAAGGTTTCGCGGTTCTTGCTGGTACTCGCGATTGTGACGAGTTGGATCTTTTCTGACTGGCCGAAGCTTGGACACAACCCGTTCTTTCCGAATGTGCGTGAGGCGAAGGCTTCACCGCAGATTTTCTACCGTTCTTCGACGATTCCATATGATCCGTATACGCTCGATGGCGGTGCGACGGCGGCCTTCGATTCTTCGGGATCGTATGACAACGAATTTTCCAGCGAGATCACGCTGCCGTTCACATTCAATTTTTACGGGACGGATTATACGTCTGCCTGGATCAGTACCAACGGGTTCTTGAGTTTTACGGGGGATTCTCCTGCAAGTTCTACGAACACCTCTGTTATTCCCGATGCGACCGGGCCGAACGGAATGATCGCGGCCGTTTGGGCTGATCTCTACGCGAGTCCCTCCAACGGCTCGTTGATCCGTTATGAAACCTTCGGTTCGGCACCGAGTCGCGTTTTCGTCGTCGATTGGTTTGATCTTGCACAATGCTGCGAAGAGGCTATTCCTCGCGTCGCGACGCAGATTCAAATGTACGAAGCGACCGGCGTGATCGAGGTGCATACCGAAGGGGCTTACCTTACTTCACCGGACAGCTTTTATACGCAAGGTGTTGAGGATGCTGCGGGTGTTGCTGGTACGGCGACGAGAAATGGAACCGATAATTTTTATGTGACGAACGACGCGGTTCGCTTCCGGCCAACGGGAGGATACGAGGAAAAATACGCGGTCGGTTCGGTCGTTTACACAAGTTCAACTACTTGGACCGCGCCATCGGGCGTCACGGCTGTGAACGTCGAAGTATGGGGTGCTGGAGGCGGAGGCGGAGGAAATACGCAGGCGAGCGCGGATAGTGGCGGCGGCGGCGGTGGTGGTGCGTACGCAAAGAAATCGAATATCTCGGTTACGCCGGGCAATAACTACACGGTTGTTGTTGGTGCAGGCGGAACAGGTGTTGCTGCAAACAACGGTAATGCCGGCGGCGACAGCTATTTTATCGACTCATCGACCGTCATGGCGAAGGGCGGCGGTGGAGGCGGAGTTTCTACGGGTGCGGCGGGTACGGCAGGTACGGGAGGTTCCGCTGCTTCGAGTATCGGAGACGTTACCTATTCCGGAGGCAACGGCGGTGCGGGTAGGAACAGCACGACTGGTATTGGCGGTGGCGGTGGTGGTGGTGCGGGGACAGGAAGTAATGGTAACAGTGGAACGGCTGCGACGGTAACAGGCGCGACCGCTGTCGTAGGCGGTGGTCCGGGCGGCTACGGATTTACTGTGGCTGGCGATGGTTTGACTCCTGATATCGGTCCCGGCGGCGGAGGTGGTGGCAGTGGCGAGGGTGCGACAGCAAAAGGTGGTGACGGTTATGCTGGTCGTGTTCGCATTACCTATATCTACACATGGACGGCGCCGACAGGCGTAACGTCTATTGATGTTGAAGTGTGGGGTGCGGGCGGAGGTGGCGGTGGACAGCAACGCATCGTTTCAGACGGTGGTGGTGGAGGCGGAGGCGGTGCCTATTCCAGAACAACAAATATTTCAGTGACGCCTGGGAATACCTACGCTGTTGGTGTTGGCGGCGGAGGCCTTGGAGGCACTTGTATTACAGGAGTCGCTGGTGGAGACAGTTATTTTATTGACACATCAACCGTGTTAGCGAAAGGTGGCAGCGGTGGTCCTAACTCCACGGGCACTCCGCCCTCCGGCGGTTCAGGTGGCGCGGCCGCTTCCGGAGTTGGTGATGTGAAGTTTTCGGGCGGTAACGGAGGTAAAGGAAGCGATGCGGTTGATGGTAGAGGTGGGCCTGGTGGATCGAGCGCTGGTGTTGCGGCTAATGGTACAGCTGGACCGACAACATGGGTGATCGACGATGCCTCAAAACCGCCTTTGGGTGGTGGTATTGGCGGCGGCGGTGGTGACGCAAACGGCACGGCTGGTTATTCGCCGGTGAGTTATTTTGGTTCAGGTGGAGGCGGAGGCGGCGCGGCTGAATCTCTTTCAACAACGACGTGTTCGATCGGCGGCCAGGGCGCGGATGGAAAAGTCGTGATCACGTATGTCGAAGATACTTCGGATACGGTTGATACGTATTCGGTTGGTTCGGTTGTCTATACAAGTTCAGCGACGTGGACCGCGCCTGCTGGTGTCACGGCCGTAAATGTCGAAGTATGGGGAGGCGGAGGTGCGGGCGGCGGCAATAACGATTCGGCAAACGATGGCGGCGGCGGTGGAGGCGGTGGCGCGTATGCGAAAAAAACAAACATCTCCGTTACTCCAGGTAACGGCTATACCGTTGTTGTTGGTGCGGGTGGAACAGGCGTTGCTTCGAGTGCTGGTAATCCCGGCGGTGACAGCTATTTTATCGACTCCTCGACCGTCATGGCGAAAGGTGGAAGCGGAGGCAACCCGAACGTGGGCAGCGGCGGTTCCGGTACTGGAGGATCAGGCGGCTCCGGTGGATCGGCAGCCTCCAGTGTTGGCGATACGACATACTCCGGCGGCAACGGAAGAGCGGGAACGAATAGCGCGACGGGAGCTGGCGGCGGCGGCGGTAGCGCGGCCGGCACGGGAAGTAATGGTACGAACGCAGGCACGGCCCCTACTGGTGCTACTGCCGTGATTGGTGGTGGTCCGGGTGGATATGGCACGGCAACCTCAGGCGTGACCGATGGTAAAGCTCCTGATATTGGTCCTGGCGGCGGTGGCGGGGGTGCGGCTGAAGGCGCGGCCGTAAAGGGTGGTGATGGATACGCCGGCCGTGTTCGTATCACTTATATCTACACATGGACCGCACCGTCCGGTGTGACATCCGTTGATGTTGAAGTGTGGGGCGGCGGCGGTGGAGGCGGTGGACAGCAACGCATTGTTTCCGATGGTGGCGGCGGTGGCGGTGGCGGTGCGTATTCCAAAAAAACGATCGCAGTGACGCCTGGGAATACCTACACGGTGGTCGCTGGTGCGGGAGGTCTTGGTGGTACGTGTCTTTCGGGGTTGTCCGGGGATGACAGCTACTTTTCAGATACTTCGACCGTGATGGCAAAAGGTGGTTCTCCTGGCGCAAACTCTACGGGAACTCCGCCTTCCGGCGGTGCGGGGGGTGCGGCGAGCGGAGGTGTCGGCGAAGCGAGTTATATTGCGTCCGGCGGCGACGGCGGAAAAGGTTATGACAACACCAACGGTTATGGTGGTCCTGGCGGCTCAAGCGCTGGTGTCGCCGCAAACGGAACGAGCGGTGCAACCACCTGGACGACAGCGACCGCGGCAGCGGCTCCAACAGGAGGCGGTATCGGCGGTAACGGCGCATCTGCGATCGGGACAAACGGAAATGCTCCGGCAAGCGGGAGCGGCGGCGGTGGCGGAGGTGGTGGCGAAGCTCCCTCCACATCAACGTGCACGATCGGTGGCGCGGGAGCCGACGGAAAGGTGGAAATTTCCTACGTCGCCTCGGCAAACTCGGCGCCGACGCTTTCGATTTCGCAACCGGATGGCACGAGTGATACGGTGACCGTCGGAGATTCTTATAACGTGACGTACACCTTAGCCGATTCCGACGATGTCGTTACGGCTGCGTTCTATTACGATTCCAACAACTCGGGTCTCGATGGAACGCCGATCAGTGGTGCATGCGCATCGGCGGCTGAGGGAACAGGTGTTACGTGTTCATGGGATACGACAGGTGTCTCGTCCGGAAGTTATTACGTCTACGGCATTGCGGATGACGGGACAAACTCGCCCGTTAGCGCGTACTCTTCGGGGCAGATTACGATTAACTCAGCTACGGTTATTGCCGTGACTGTCGGCGACGGGACGGTATCGTATGGAATCATGGGGACGAGCGAAACGCGTTCGACGTCGTCCGGCATGTGGGACACGCAAAGCGCCACGAACACCGGCAACGTTGCTGAAGACTTCACGATTCGCGGGACAAATACGGCCAACTGGACCCTTGGTGCGACGCCTGGTGATGAGCAGTATTCCCACGCGTTCTGCACCGCAAGCTGTACGTCGGCTCCTACGAACTATACGGCGTTGACGACAGGCGAAACGTCGTTGGTCACAAACGTGACGGTCGGTACCGCGCAGTTGTTCGATCTCAACATCTCGACGCCAACAGCAACAACGCATGCAACGCAGCAGAACGTCGATGTTGTAATCACTGCAACGCAGCATTAAGGCAGAGAAGTTGTGGATATCTTTTATAACAATAGTGCTGGCGCATGGTACTCTTAAGGAGATACATAAATCGCTGGTTTTTAGCCGTATGCGTTTGAATCTTACGAGGTTTGGATGGAGTTGGATGGCAGCCGTGTTTCTGTTCACTTCGTTGATGGCATTTTCGGTTCTGACGGTTCAGGCAGCAACGGTTGCTGCGACTGTTACCGTCACGAACGTTGCGTTGACGGTTGCCGACGCAAGTATTGCTTACGGCACCTTGGGCTTGAGCACGGCTCGCTCAACGTCGTCTGGCATGTGGGACACGCAAAGCGCCACGAACACCGGAAACGTTGCGGAAGACTTTTTCATTGCGGGTACGGATTCGGCGAACTGGACCCTCGGAGCGACATCAAGCTCTGAAACGTACAGGCATGCTTTCTGCACGTCCGCTTGCGAATCAACCCCGATCAACTACACTGCTTTGACGACGGGAAACACGGCCCTGGTTTCGAACGTAGCCGCAGGTGCCGCGACGAGTTTTGACCTTGCTCTCACTACTCCAACCGCGACCACCAACTATACGCAGCAGAGCGTCGATGTCATCGTTACGGCGACTGAACATTGATTCGATCTCATCACTGCAAGACAGGTATGCCGAAAAGTTTCCCACGAAAGGCTGTTCTTGCAGCCGTTGCCGCTTTCGTGTTTCCACTGGCAGTTTTTGCAAATGTCGGCGTAGGGGTTGGTCTCGGCAAGGTTGTCTTGGACGCTCCTCTCAAACCTGGGACTATTTATGATCTCCCGACGCTTCCCGTCATCAACACGGGCGACGAGACGACGGAGTACGAGGCTTTTATCGAGTATCAGGAAAATGTTCCTGAACTTCGTCCTGGTCGCGATTGGGTGACGTTTACGCCACGGACGTTCAGTCTTGAGCCTGGAAAGGTGCAGCCGGTAACGATGACGCTTCGCGTGCCCGTGAACGCGAAGCCTGGCGACTATTACGCTTTTCTTGAAGCGCGCCCGCTTCGAAAGGCACGTACGACCGGCGGCGCGAGCGTTGGTGTCGCGGCTGCCTCGAAGTTTTATTTCACGGTGGCTCCGTCGAACGTTTTTCAGGCGGTCTTGTATCGCGCTGTGAGTTTGATTGTACGCTATAAGCCTTGGACGTACATCGCGTTCGGGCTTATCGGCTTCGTGTTCCTGGCGGCGGCATTTAAAAAATTCTTCAAGCTGGAATTCGCGATCTCAAAGAAATCATGAGCGGAATACCGCTGAAAACGGCGACGGCCTTCTTTGCGTTTTGGTTTGTTTTTTTTCCGGTAGCCGTTTCCGCAACCACAATCTCGGCAAGAATCCGCATTTCGGTATGCGGAAATAGTTTGACGGAATGGGGCGAGGAGTGCGACGTGTCCGACT
>JBPOIQ010000006.1:0-13340 GCA_052034355.1 Minisyncoccota bacterium | reverse complement strand
ATTTCAAACGATCGCCGCAAGAGCAAACGGCGCGCATCATTCGAGCGATGAAGAATCCGCATGTCGATTGTCTCTTCCACCCGACAGGGCGCTTGATCGGTAAACGGCCTCCGTACGAAATCGACATGCTCGCGGTTCTCAAAGCCGCGAAGGCGACCGGCACCGCCATGGAAATCGACGCGTTTCCCAACCGCAGCGACTTACGCGACGAACATGTGCGCATGGCGGTGAAGCTAGGCGTGAAACTGATCATCGACACCGACGCGCATCATCCTTCGCATCTCGGTTATCTTGATCTCGGCGTTGCGATTGCCAGACGGGGTTGGGCCGAGAAGAAAGACGTGCTGAATACGCGCCCTGTCGGAGAACTGCTGAAGTGGCTGAAGACGCCGAAAGCAAAACGCTCCTAAAGAAAAACCCCTTTCGATGAAAGGGGTCAGAGCAGGGGTCGCGCGAGCGCGATCACGTCGGACAACTGATGAACCGTGCCAATACTGTTTTCCGGGGCGTTCACGGCACCAGCACACGGTTCGAGACGGAGGAACGCGAGGCTGGGATGTCCGTTCTGCGCCGGTACGGTGCCGTCGACAGAAACGAACCAGTCGCGCCCGAGATCGGATGGGAACTGCGCATCGCACGCGTAGGTCGCGCCAACAACCGTGAGCAGCAACTGGTCGGCCGCCGCCAAGGTTTGTGCGTAGATCTCGGCGCCACCGATGACGAAGAACTCGTTGTCCTCGCTGAGCTGCTTCGCCAGGATGAAAGCCGTCTCGAGCGTCGGCACGACGACACAGCTGTTGATGAAGCGGACCGTTCTCGAAACAACGACGTTGATGCGCCCCGGGAGCGGCTTGCCGATCGAAGCGTAGGTCTTGCGGCCCATGACGATCGGATGCCCCATCGTGAGCGCCTTGAAGCGCTTCATATCTTCCGGAGCTCTCCATGGAATCGTGCCTGCGTTGCCGATGCCTCCACCCAAGTCGATCGCGGCAATGAGCGTAATCATGCGAAACCTCCAAAAGCTAACCTAGGGCAAAAACTGGCTTTTGGCAAGGTGTCGGCTGATCATCGCAAGAAGATCAAGAATGCGAAACGCTGCTCACCCCGCATGCACAAGGAGCTTGACTGCGGCGTTTTTTTATGATAGAAAAGCAGCGCCCAAAACAGAGGAGGGCTCATGAAGATCTTTTCCCTTGTCATTGCACTGGTCGTGAGCTTGCTGGTCGCCGTGCACGGATACCGCACGTACTACGTGTACGACAGTCAGATCGACGCGGTTATCGACCGAGCGCAAGTCGCGGCCGACCGAGAAGACATGCTCGAGTACATGATGCAGCTCAAGCAGAACATGCAGAAGCTGGGCATCACCAGCGGTCACTTCGCTATCTTGTGGAAGACGGACGCCAACAACTTGGCGCTGCACTACCAGACGGTGAGCCGCATCATCGAACGGCTGGAGGCGATCAAGGATATTCCCAAGACCGACACGGCCTACCAGGTCGCCCTCGATGACATCCGCGGCACGATCCGCGAGCTGGAGAATCCTGGAGGCGACCTCGCTTGGCGCGATCTCTGGTGGATTGTCATCTTCTTCGGGATGGGCATCTGGCTCTTCCCGATGTTCGTCCTGAGACGATGGTGGTGAGCCGCCTTCCGGCGCAAGTGGAAGGAGCTCGAGAATATCATGGGAACAATCCGAAAGGACCGACGTCCCGCCGATGAGTAACATCGGCGTTTTTTGTTGATAGAAATTCAACGTCCAAGCACGAGGAAGACACGCGTGAACACGTTCGTACCCGAGGACATCGAGATACTGCTGGCTCCGCTGGAAGCCGAACAGGATGAAGAGTTCCAGGTCCGCAAGCACAAAGAAACGATGTTGAAGAAGTACGGCGATGTTTAGAAGAATCTTCAGCTTGATAGAAACCTGGTTGGACTCGCCCACAAGGAGCTGACAACCGCGGCGTTTTTTGTTAGCGTTTCGATATATGGAGACGCCTTCGCAGCCAAAAGCGCAGGAATCCGCGATCGAATATCCGCAAATCGCGGAAGAAATTTTTCGAATGGCCGAGAAGGATCAATCCATGCGAGAAAACTCCATGGAGAATGGCGCGGAGTGGGATCCGAATGTCGACCTCGAAAATACCGCTCGCATGGCGGAAATCGTGGAGCAGATCGGTTGGCCGACAAAGTCCAAGGTCGGAGACGAGGCTTCGCACCTGGCGTGGCTGCTCGTGCAACACGCCGATGCAAATACCGTTTTCCAAAAACGCTGTCTCGATCTCATGCGACAAGCGCCGGAAGGCGAAGTTGAGAAAGAAGATATTGCCTACCTGACGGACAGAATTCAAACCGCAGAAAAAGGCACGCAGACGTACGGGACACAATTCCGTTCTTCCGCCAACGAAGCATTAGCACCATGGCCTATTGAAGACGAGGACCGCGTCGACGAACGAAGGTCGAGCATGGGTATGCGTCCTTTCGCGGAGCACAAAGAAACGATGTTGAAGAAATACGGCGATGCTTAAATGACTCTTCGGTTTGATAAAAGCCTGGTTGGACTCGCCCACAAGGAGCTGACAACCGCGGCGTTTTTTGTTAGCGTACCGGTACGCCCGGATGGTGGAATGGTATACACGGGGGACTTAAAATCCCCTGCCCGCAAGGGCTTGAGGGTTCGAGTCCCTCTCCGGGTACCAGAAACCCCGCAGGAATTCCTGCGGGGTTTGTCGTTGACAAGAAAGGTTTTCTGTGATAAGAACCGCGCAACGCTCATCATGAGCGAGGAGGCACCATGACCCGTGATCTTCCGCTGCACATTCCCAACATCGTACGCGGCGACATCGAGAACACGCTGAACGACTTCGACCGCGTCGATGGCAACCGCTCCGTCGCCGCGAGAGCCTACCGCGAACAGATGAAGTTCCGCTTCCGGCAGGAGGAGTCGCGAGACAACGACATGTCGGCGCAGGCTGATGCCCTGTTCGACTTCGGCGTCATGCTCCGCGAGCAGTTGCCGACCGCTCGACTGCGAGAAGCGCTGAAGAGCGTGAAGCGCACCGGCATCTCGATCGTGAGCCACCAGATCGATCTGAAGGGCGCGGGACCGGCTCCGAACGGAACGCTCAAGACCGATCTGGAGCTCGAGATCGTCGACGAGGACCTGCTCTTCCGCCACTACACCTGGTTCGACGGCTATCGCGTCGTCGGCGGCGCCGAACTCAGCTCGGCCACGTCGATCCGGATGTCGATCCACCCGGAGATGCTCCGACAGATCCATGGCGTCGTCTCGGAGGGCGTGGACGTCTGGCGGCGCATCACGTTCGAGATCCAGCAGCTCCCGAAGACTCTGAAGGACAGGTAGCACCCTGTCCTTTTTCTTTTGCTTAGTCGCGTCGATCGCGAGTGACGTCCCTTGCTCCGTTCACCGTTTTTCCCCTACGATGGAATCGATATGGAAGAAGACGTTCAAAAAGCCCAGCCGCGCGACGTTTCGCCTGCCGCCCAGCCGACAGAAACGGCTTTTGACGCCCGTTTGCGCCCGAAGAAACTTTCGGAATTCGTCGGCCAGCAGAAGTTGAAAGATCACCTCGCTGTTTTCCTCGGCGCCGCCCAGAAGCGCGGCGAACCGATCGAACACACGCTCCTCTACGGCAACCCTGGCCTCGGTAAGACGACGCTCGCGCACATCATCGGCAACGAGATGGGCGTGAACGTGCGCACGACATCCGGCCCGGCGCTCGAGCGCGTCGGAGACTTGGCGGCGATCCTCACGAACCTCGAAGAGGGCGACGTGCTTTTCATCGACGAGATCCATCGCTTGAACAAACTGATCGAAGAAGTCCTCTATCCCGCGATGGAAGATTTCGCGCTCGATCTCGTGATCGGCAAAGGCCCGTCGGCGCGCACGCTTCGCATGGATCTCCCCCGCTTCACCATGATCGGCGCCACGACGCGTCTCTCGCTTCTCACCGCGCCGCTCCGCGACCGTTTCGGCGTCACCTATCACCTCGATTTCTACAGCGCCGACGATTTGAAAATGATCATTGAACGCAACGCAGCGGCGCTTGGATGCACGATCCGCCCCGACGCCGCCATGCGCATCGCCGATCGCGCACGCCGCACGCCGCGCGTCGCGAACCGCCTTTTGAAGCGCGTGCGCGACTACGCGGACTTCCACGGAGATGGTACGATTACCGTCGAGATCGTCGATCGCGCGCTCACCATGCTCGAAATCGACGAAGTCGGACTCGACCAGGTTGATCGCCGCATCTTGGAAACGATCATCTCGAAATTCGCGGGCGGACCGGTCGGGCTCAACGCCCTCGCCGCCGCCAGCTCGGAAGAGATGGAAACGATCGAGACGATTTACGAGCCGTATCTGATTCAACTCGGACTCCTCCATCGCACGCCACGGGGGCGCATGGCCACCGACGCCGCCTACGCGCACCTCGGACTCACGGCTCCGAAGAAATTGGAAACTTCCCTTTAGGCAAACGCATGATCTCGATTCCTCCGTATTTTCTCCTCTTCCCATTCGCCGTCTTCGCGATCGGATTCGTCTTTTTTTCTCTCGCCAACATCATCAGCTTGGCGAAGTACGGAGCCAGAAACGCGGTCGGCTTGCTCGTCAGCTTCCTGTTTCTCGTAGGAACCGCCGCGATCGCGTTCTACGCATGGAACGCGGCGTCGGCGATTTCCTGGACGACTCCGGTTCCTCTGTTCCAAATCCAAGTCCCCTCTCTTTAATATGTCGATCAAGTCGTTGTTCACGCAGCATGAAGGCGAGAAGGTCGAATTCGTCTTGAGACGGCACCCGATCGTCTTCCTGGGACCTATTTTCGTTTTTCTCGTGCTCGCAGCCATCCCGCTGGCGGGTAGAGCCGTTTTCTTGGCAGAAAAGCCATTCGACTCCTCGAACCCCCTGATTGCCGCCGGCGTACTCTTGCTTGTCGCGGCCTACTACCTGGGCATTTGGGTGTTCTTCCTGAGCCAATTCACCGATTATTACCTCGACATCAACATCGTCACGAACGACCGCATTATCGATATCAACCAAAAGGGACTCTTCGGACGTTCCGTTTCCGAACTCGACCTGACGCGCGTGCAGGACGTGAACTCGGAAATCAAGGGCATTATTCCGACGATGCTCGGCTACGGTACCGTCATCGTCCAAACGGCCGCCAACGAAGAGAACTTCCATTTTGAACAAGTTGCCAACCCCAACTACATCCGGCAGCGCATTCTCGAGCTCGCGGCGCTCGATCGCAAACGCGAAGCGCGTGAGATCCTACACGCCGGTCCGGAAGCGGAAGGTCGGCGTGAAATGCATGATCAAGGCTTGTAACGAAAAAGACTCTCGCGAGAGAGTCTTTTTTTAACGTGCTGAAGCGGTCTTCCCTTGCAACCAGGTTTTTTCCGCCAGGAGTTTCGCATCCTGGAACGATTTCGTCACGGTGTCGCAACCAAGCACGACGATGATCAGGCTGCGTCCGTTTTTTTCCACGCGCGTCGCCAGCGTGTACCCCGCCTCGTTGATGAAACCGGTTTTACCGGCCGTCACGTGAAGCGACGTATCATGCACCAATTTGTTCGTATTTTTGATGAGGTGGGGGCCTTTTGAAGTCGCTACTTCGTATTCCGGTTCGGCCGCGAAAGGGCCGATCCAGTCGTCATTGAACGCCGCGCGCGCCATAATAGCGACTTCTTTGGCGGTAGAAAGGTTTTCGACTTCGATACCCGTCGGGTCGGCGAAGCGCGAATGCGGCATACCGAGAGAAACCGCTTTCTCATTCATGCGGCGCACAAACTCTTCGTTGGAGAGGCCTGTCGCGCGCGCGACGGCGTTCGTGGCATTATTCGCCGAACCGATAATCGCGCTGGCCACCAAATTTCGAACCGTGAGCTCGGTACCTACGGCGACGCGCAAACGCCCGCCGCCAACTTCGTCGTCTCGAGAAAGTTTCACGACCGCCTCGGGATCGAGTCCGGCGTCATGCGCGACCATCACGGACATGAGCTTGGTGATCGATGCGATACTGCGCACGTCATCGCCGTTGCGCTGCTCGAGAATCTCTCCCGTCTCGGCATCCATGACCGCATACGCTTCGGCGTTCACCGGGCTTTGCGTCGCGACTTGGGGCGATACGACCTTAACGGAAAGTTTGGCGATGGCGCCGTGGATCCACGCTTTGTTTTCAACCGCGAGCTGAAATTGTTCTTGATACGTGCCGAGCGTTTCCGGGGCATGGAGCGCAAGCGTCACGCTACCGCTTTCACCGGGACGCACGAGCGCCTCTCGAAGTTTTACGGCTTGAATCGCGCTCAACCAACTCACATCTTTAAAAACGCTTTTGCGCGCATACGGGCCGCTGGCATACAGCGAAACATACAAAGAACCGGCGCCGCGCCAAACGTGCGTGCCGGTATTTTTGAATTTCAATGTCACTTGGCGAGTGCTGCCCGCGGGAATCTCGATAGCCGCGCTTCCTTGCAAGCCCGAAGAAGCGTACGCGCGAGTCGCTGCGTGCGCGGAAAGCGGAGCCGTGAACGACAAGGCGAAGGCAGCGATGGCAAGCAGACGCTTCATGCGGTCAGTTGATACGTGACGGTATCAGAAGGACGGGCCTCGGCAGGCACGGACGGACTGATTGGCGCATAACGGCGGTCGATCGCGCGCAGTCCGTAGGCGAAACCGACGATGAGGAGCATCGCGAGGAGGAGCGCCGGAGCGGTTCCGCCTGCTGTCAGTTTCGTTCGTGAAAGAGCGATCTGGCGCCGCTTGAGCGCGTAAGGATGTATTCCTCCGGCAACAAGCATGGCGATATGTATCGTTGAAAGTATACCAAAAAAATGAGGTCGGGTCAAATAAGGCGGCTGGTATTGACAATACCCTTCGCATTTGCTAGTTTCGCAGCGACATGCGCATCCGCGCATGTTTGTTCTTCGCAAAAGAAAGGCAATTCACGCACGAAAACGACTGACAAACGATACGCTACGCGCTTTGCTTAGCCTCGGGAGTCGAGACCACGGTGGTCTGGACTCTCTGTCACGAAACACGTACGGAGGGACGAACGCATGAGGAACTTCAAAGGCAGGTACCTGGCGATCATCGCCATCGCGGCGCTACTGCTCGTTGCCAAGGGCAACGACGGCAATGCCATGAGCATCACGAACGGCATGGAAGCCGGGTGGGTGCTCGGGCAGACCGACTTCACGACCGGCTTCGACGCGAACTCGCCGACGTTCGGAGCGGCCAGCCCGCCGAACGCCGCAACGATGAACCTCCCCGACAGCCTGGCCTGGGATACGGCCAACAACCGTCTCTTCGTCCTCGACGGGGGCAACAACCGAGTGCTCGTCTACAACGGCGTCTCGCCGGGCAGCGGCTTCAACGGCCGGTCCGCCAACGTCGTGCTCGGCCAGCAGTCGTTCGCCGGCTCGGCGCCGGATACCAACTGCTCCGGCACGTCGGGGATCGTGAGCGCCTGCGGGTTCAACAACCCGATCGGCATGACCTACGATGCGGCCAGCGGCCGCCTCTGGGTCTCCGACAGCAACAACAGCCGAGTGCTCGGCTGGGACGGCGGCAACATCACGACCGGCGCGGCGGCGAACTACGTGCTCGGCCAAGGAGGATTCGCCACGAACACCGTGAACCGCGACTGCGCGGACACGGGCTCGAGCGGTCCCGCGACACCGAACGCTTGCGGCCTCGACAACCCCATGGGTGTCGCGGTCGGCGGTGGACGGATCATCGTAGCCGACAACGACAACAAGCGCGTCGTGTTCTTCCCCGAGTCGATCATCGGCCAGTCGTCCAACAAGGCGGCGGTCGGCGTTCTCGGCGAAGCGTCGCTCACCAGCGAGACGCGCACCGTGACGCAGAGCGACCTCGGCCTCGTTTGCGACGTCCTCTACGACGGCGCGCGAAGCCGGCTCTACGTCGCAGAGTGTGACGTCAGCGCGAACCGCGTGATGATTTGGGAGAGTTTCAATCCCGCCTCGTTCACGAACGGTCTCGCGGCCTCCAAGGTGCTCGGCCAGTCCAACTTCACGTCGGGTGCCGCCGGGAGCGGATCGGCCGGCATGAGCGGTCCGTACCACCTCGCCGTTCACGCTTCCGGCAACCGCTTGTTCGTGAGCGATGCCTCCAACAATCGCGTCTTGATCTTCGACGACACGACGCTGACCAACGGAGAAGCCGCAGTGAACGTGCTGGGACAAGCGAGCTTCACGGCCGTCGACCCAGGCACGACCCGCTCGACGATGTACATCTCGAGTGGTCTCGCCTTCGATGCGACCGGCGATCGCCTCTACGTGGCCGATGCGGGCAACCACCGCGTCCTGGTCTACGGCTCCCATTTCGAAGAGGCACCCCTCGTCGTCACGGGCGGCACGGCCACGACCTCGGGCGGCACGGTGAACGTCACCGGAACGTCCGGTTCGTACGGCGTCACCTTCCCGAGCGGCACAGTCCCGCTGAGCGGCGGCTCGATCACGATCGCGGTCGGTTCCAGCGTGAACCACCCGTCGATCGCGATCAACGCCTCGCTCCCGGCCGGGCAGACCAAGTCGGTCGTCCTGCCATGGACCGGCGACAGCCTCTGCATCGACGACAATCCCGGCGCGGCGATCACGACCCAAGGAAGCTGCAACGCACCCAAGGTGCGCGTCGCCAAGCAGGGCTTCGACCAAGTCGGAGAGTGCGTCGTCTGGGAGGGTTCCGACACCGTCTGCCGCACCTCGGCAACGACGCTCACCGTGAACGGCCTCGAACACTCCGCGCTCTACGCGGTGATCGACCAGGACGACGATGGTGTCGATGATGCCGAGGATTGGTGCCCAAACACCGATCTCAGCGGCGCCGTACCGACGATCGCCCTGCGCCCGAACCACATAGGCGACAGCACGACGCTCAACGGCTGCAACGCCTCGCAGATCCTCGCCTGCAAAGGCGGGAACACGCAGGGTGAGCAGAAGTACGGCGTCAGCCCGGGGCAACAGAACGTCTTCACGAGTCATCTCGGCTGGGCCGCAGATGTCTCGCCATCCGACGGTACCCCCGACTGCCTCCAGTGAACCAAGAGACCAAGGAGAACCACCATGAAGACCATCCGTACCTTCATCTTCGCCACCATCGCGATGCTGGCTGCGAGCTGCACCAGCGCCAACAACACCGGTACGGCCGACCAGGCTCTCGAGAGCTGCGGCACGGCCGGCGATCAGGACGGCGACCTCGTCCCCGACCTGCTCGACTCGAGTCAGACCGACTCGTGTCTGCTCGATCCCAACAACTTCGGCTTCAACGACTGCACGACCGGCGCCGGCGACGGCATCCCGGACTGCGAGTGAACCTCGCGACCCGCATCCACAAGATGCGGTTTTTCTTTTGCGCGCATTGAAACAGGGGCCCGAAACGAGTACGCTGGTCTCGATATGTCACGTACTGCCAGTATTGCGAAAAATACGGTTGTCCAGGTGATCGGCCGCGCGATCGGCACGGTTTTTGGTCTCGTGACGCTCGGCGTCATGACGCGCTATTTGGGCACCTCTGGCTACGGCGCTTTTACGACCGTCACGAGTTTCCTCCAGATGTTCGGCATTCTCGTCGATTTCGGCCTCTCGCTGACGACGGTCGCGATGTTGTCCGAACACGAAGCCGATCAGAACAACGTCGCTTCGAATATTTTTACGCTGCGACTCGTCTCTGCGGCCATCTTCTTCGTGATCGCGCCGTTGGTCGTCGTCTTTCTTCCTTATACATCGGACGTAAAATCCGGCGTTGGCATCGCCGCCGCTTCGTTCTTTCTTATCGCCGTCAACCAGGTGCTGACCAGCATCTTGCAGACAAAACTGCGCATGGCTCGAGCCGCGACGGCGGAAGTCCTTGGGCGCAGCGGTCTTTTGCTCGGCGCGCTCGCGACGGCACATTGGGATCTCGGACTCAGCTGGATGCTCGGCGCGCTCGTGCTTGGCAACGGTCTGACCGTCTTTTGGAACTGGCTGCTCGTACGCACGCTCGTGCGGCTCAGCTGGCGGTTCAATTGGGCTGTATGGAAAGAGATCGCACATCGTTCGTGGCCGATTGCCGTGTCGATCAGTTTTAATCTCGTGTATTTGATGGGCGGCGTTATCGTTCTCTCGCTCACGCGGCCGCAAGCGGAAGTCGGAATCTACGGAGCCGCGCGAAAAATCCTCGACGTCCTGACCGTGATACCGATCATGTTCATGGGGCTCGTATTGCCGTTGCTCGTGAAAGCGCGCCATGAAGGTTTCGCCACCGACTGGAACCGCATCATGCAAAAAGCTTTTGATTTCATGGCCGTGCTGGCGATGCCGCTTGTCGCAGGATCGGTTGTGGTCGGACGCGATTTGATGATCACGATCGGGAGCGAGAAGTTCGCTGAAGCAGGCTCGCTTCTCAACATCCTGATCCTGGCCTGCGCCGCCGTGTTCTTCGGCTCCCTTTTCGGACATGCCGTCATTGCCGTCAAAAAACAGCGCCCGATGATTTGGGGCTATGCGCTCAACGCCGCGCTTGCCGTCATTCTCAACATCGCGCTTGTCCCCCGCTTCGGCGCGGTAGCTGCGGCGTGGGTGACGTTCATCACCGAAGCGTTCATCGCCTGCGCGACCTTCTTCATGATTTGGCGGACGACCGGCTTCGTGCCGCGCTTTGGCACCGCGCTACGCGCCGCCTCGGCCGCGGCAATCATGGCCGCGTTCGTTACGCTCCTGCCGGACATGCATGTCCTTCTTAAGACAGGCATCGGCGCAATGGCGTATGCCGCGCTCGCGCTGGCTTTCCGCGCGATCGATCCGGAAATGGTGAAAGAACTCCTGGGGCGCAAACAGAGTGCGGCGACAATGCCGTTGCAAGGGTAACTTCATGCGCGTTCTCTTTCTTTCCTTTCCGTACGCTTCGACACAAGGCGGCGGCGAACGGTACACCGAACAAAGCGTTGAGGGACTGATGCGCGCCGGGCATGAAGTCTCGCTTGTCACTTCTTCGGAGGCGCTGATCACGACATTCAAAAAGCATCGTTGGAACGTTTATGGCGCCTGGTGCGGCGTCGAACCGGTAACGCCTCTCGCGGCGCTCGCATTTCCGCTTACAATACTTATCTTCACGCCGTTTTTATTTTTGCTTTTGGCGTGGTTCCGATACGCGCACGGCGTGAAAACCATCGTCTGTCTCTCGCTCACGGAAAAACTTCTCGCGACACCGTTCGCCAAGCTGTTCGGCATGCGCGTCGTTTGGACGGAACATCTTGTCGCCGGGCGTTCGCTGCGTATGAATCCGTACCGCGGCTGGTACGTCCTCTGCGCACGTCTTGCGAACGTTGTTACCGTCTCCGAAGCGGCCGCATCTGCGCTTGCGGAGGTCGGCGTGCCGCGCGCGAACATACGCGTCGTCTCTCCGGGCGTGCGGCCGAACGCGCAGTTCATGAAGACTCCCTTCACTCGCGCCATTGGCGTGATCTCGCGTCTCAGCCGTGAAAAAAACGTCTCGCTGGCGCTCCGCGCATTTGCGTTCGTCGTAAAGGAACTTCCGGACGCAAGACTTGAAATCTACGGCGACGGACCTGAGCGCGGAATGTTAGCGCGTTTAGCGGATGATCTTGGTATTTCAAAGAACACGACCTTTTACGGGTACGTCGAGAGCGTGCGCGGCGCCGGACGTTTTTCTGTCCTCGCTGTCCCGTCCGCAAAAGAAGCCTTCGGCATGGCGGCGCTCGAAGCGATGGCGGACGGCCTTCCTGTCGTCGCCACGCGCGTCGGAGGGTTGCCGGAAGTCGTCGAACATGGGAAAACAGGCATCGTGGTGCCTTCAAATGACCCGAAAGCCATGGCCGAAGCGTTGCTGCGCCTGCTGCGCAACCCCGATGAGGCGGAGCGCTTGGGTGAGGCCGGTCGCGCGCGTGCTGCGCTTCTGTTCCCCGAAACACGCATGCAAAACGCATGGATCGAATTGCTCTCAGCATCGTAATCGCGGTCGCCGCGCTGCTCCCCCTCGAGCGCGTCGGCGCTTTTTCGATTGCGGGGCTGAACGTGCGCCCGAGCCAGATCGCGTTGCTCGTCGCTTGGATGTTTTTCGCTGGTGCTTGGCTGCGCGGCAAGTCCACGCTCGAATGGCGATCTCCGACCCTCTTGGCGCTCGCGAGCTTCTTTGCCGCTGCAGGCTTGTCGCTCTTGAACGCCGAGAACTTGAATCGCTCGCTCGTCGTGCTGGCCTTCACGATCTTTACGGCTTCGCTCGCGCTGCTCCTGCCCAACGTTTTGAAAAGCGAGAACGACTTCAAACGCGTACGTTTGGCGATTCTGCTTGCCGCCGCGCTCGTGACAACGCTCGGTCTCTGGCAATTTGTCGCTGACATGCTCGGCCTTCCGCTCTGGATGACCGGCCTGCGCGACACGTACTCGCGCGCGATTCTCGGCTTCACGCGCGTCCAGGCGACGGCCGCCGAACCGCTCTATTTTGCGAACTATCTCCTACTGCCGATCGCGCTCGCGGGCGCGTGGCTTTTGAAAAACCCGGACGCGAAAACACGCCGATGGCTTTCGCTGCTTCTCGCCGCGCTGTGCGTGAACGTCTTTCTCACCTCCTCGCGCGGCGGCTGGCTCGGCGCCGCCGTCACCGTGGCCGCGCTCCTTTGGATGGAACGCCCGCGCCTGCATGACGTGCGCCCGCTCCTTCGCGCCGCCGGCATCGCGCTCATTTCGCTCACCGCGGGCATTCTCCTACTTGGCAGCTTCTTTTCGACTTCGCGCGAAACCGTAACGAGCATCTTTTTCCGCCACGTCACGACCGTCACGGACGGCGCCGCCTTCGACGATCGCGCGCAGACGATCGCGTCCGCCGTCTCGGCGTGGAAACTTCATCCGTGGATCGGCGTCGGCTTCGGCGGCTACGGCCCGTTCGTCGCAACATTCCCTTTCTCCAAACCGGAAGCGGGCTGGCCGATCGTCAACAATGAAACGCTGGAACTCCTTTCTGAAACCGGCGTGATCGGTCTCGGTACCTTCCTGCTGTTCCTGATCGTGCTTTTCCGAGAAAGCGCGGGCCGACGCGCGGATGACGCGGAGCCGATCCGTACCGCCTGCATCGCCGCGCTGCTTGGCATGCTCGCGCAGTATCAAACATTCTCGACCTTGTATATCATGCATGTGTGGTTTACGATCGGCCTGCTTTTGGCCTCGTCCAAACTCCCACGCGCATGACCCCGTTACTCATCATCGCTTTCGCCGCCTTCGCCGCCCTTGCCTGGCACGACCTTCGCAAGGCGTTTTTGCTGTTCATTGCGGCGCTTCCGTCGTATGTCGTGCGCTTCCACATC
>JBPOIQ010000026.1:0-8424 GCA_052034355.1 Minisyncoccota bacterium | reverse complement strand
GGTATTCGCTTTTGGCGTCGTTGTCCTGTACGACTTTCCGGAGACAGAGGCGACCGCCCTCCTCAAGCGCCTCTCCACGCACGGCATCGAGCCGGCAACGACCTTTGAAATGGAAGAGTACAAGGTCGTCATTGATCCTGAGCAAAAAATTTCAGCGGAGTTTGAGCACGTCGTGTTACCGAAATTTGATATCAATATTCTCTACGTCGTGGCTGAAGTCCTGGCGCAATCCGTTGCGATTGAACACGTCGAGAAAAAAGTCGTCGACATCGTCAACCGATTCGAGCGCGTCACGGCCGGTTTGGAACACGGGGGAAAAATCCAGGCGCGCAGCTCGGAAGTCCTCCGGACGATCGGCGCGGGACGATCGATCACTCAATACGTGCTTTCGCAGCTCTCTCTTCTCGACAAACCCGACAGTACGTGGGAAGACCGCGACGTCGAGACGACGTTTACGAGCATGCGCAAGATGTTCGAACTGGAGGACCGTTTCCGTGCCATTGAATTTCGCCTCGATTTCATTCAAGGTACGTCCGAGCTCGTCCTTGACTTGCTTCAAAACAAGCGTTCCGTCAATCAGGAATGGGCGATTATTTACCTCTTCATCATCGACTTGATCCTGGTTGTGTACGAGATCGTGACGCGATAGCCGCTTATTTCCAGATCCGGCAGCAACGGTATGATCCTCTTTTTGTACGGTGAAGACAGTTACCGCTCGCTCAAGAAACTCGAAGAAATTCGAGCGAAGTTTTTGCGCGATCTCGATCCTTCCGGCCTGAACGTAACGGAGTTGGACGGAGATACGGCGGAAGTGGGCGATATTCAAGCCGCGCTTGCCAGTGCCCCATTCCTCGCGAAAAAACGGTTGGTTGTCGTGAAGGGCGCTTTGGCCGCCGCAGGAAAAAAGGATGGGGAAGCATTGGCCGAATTGCTTGATCGCGTGCCAGAAGAAACGATTCTGGTCCTGCACGAGCGCGTCGGCGCGACCGATCTCGAGGACGCCCCGAGTTTCCGCAAGTTGAAAGACGGCAAATTCTATCCGGAATTCAAACCGCTCAGTCCGAAAGAACTGCAGGCCTGGATCGTGGCCGAAGCCAAGGCGCGCGGCGCTGAGTTTTCATCCGAAGGCATCGCGGCGTATATGCCGCTTGCCGGCGCCGATGCTTGGAAGATTTCTGGTGAACTCGACGTTCTATCGGCGCTGGCACGGGCTGCGAGCGGGAAAATTTCTCCGGAGATTGTGCGCGAAATCGCCCATCTTGAGGCGGAAGAAAGCGTCTTTGATTTTCTTGACGCGATCGGCACGCGGCGCCCGGACCTGGCCATCCCCAAAATGGAGAATCTCCTCCACCAGGGAGAAACGGAAGTTTCCCTCATCTCCAGGATCCAATCGCATGTGCGCGGGCTACTGGTCGCCGCCGACCTCGCGTCGAGTGGCCAGGCAACGAAGGATCGCTTAGCCCGCGAACTGGGCGTTCATCCCTTCGCAGCCGCAAAGCTTTTGTCCCAGAGCCGGTATTACAAAACGCATGAACTAGAAGCCCTCTACATCTGGTTGATTGACGCTGACGAGAAATTAAAGCGCGGCGGATGGCCGAAACCCCGGCTAGCCCTCGACCTCTTCCTTGCGCGCATCGCCAGCCCGCAACCCGCATAAGAAAAAACCCTCTGTAACGAGGGTTTTTTCTTGACTTACTTTTTGGAAGTCATCGCCTGAAGCTTCTTCATCAAGCGCGATTTCTGGCGCGAGACGGTGTTGAGCTTCATGATGCCGCGGCTGTAGGCCTTGTCGAGCATCTTGATGGCGGTTTTGACGGCGTCCTCGGCCTTCTTGGCTTCGGAGCGCTCGATCGCCTTGCGGACGGCGCGGCGGGCGTCACCAAGCTTCAACTTGGCGAGCACGTTGCGGGCCGCATGCTTCTTCGTTTGGCGAAGAGCCTTGAAGGCGGCAGCTTTGGTAGGCATGGGTCGGTCTCTTTTATACGCTAATGACACTAGTTATAGAGGATTGCCTGAAAACCGTCAAGCCCGTCCCCTATTTGAGCTGCCGGATCTGGTCCACCTTGCCCGCCAGCTTGCCATACTCCGACATGGCGGTATCCATGGCACCCTTGGCGTTCGTGATGTGCCGAGAGAGCACGCCCATCTGTTCCCCGAATTTTACGGTCTCCTGATGGAATCCGGCCAAGAGTTCCCAGACCCTCTGGACGTTTTCCTCGATGCGAATGCGCTCATGACCCAGGCGCAGAATGTGGAGGAAATACGACATGGTATTGGGAGACACCATCATGACGCGGCTTTGTTTGGCAAAATCGCTCAGTTCCTCGGACGACGAGATAATCTCGTAAAAAGTGGCCTCCGATGGCACATACATGACGGCAAAGTTCGCGGTCCCCTCGCCTGGGAGGATGTATTTCTTGGCGACGTCGTTGATGTGCTTGCGTACGGCCTTTTGGAACTCGTGACGTTCAGAGTCGCGGACGTCGTCGGTCGTGGCCGCGAGCATCTTACGGAAGTTGTCGATGGGAAACTTTGAGTCTACGGGGATGGAGCCGTCTTTTGTCTTGATCAACGCGTCTACGACCTGACCGTCCTTGAACTTATGTTGGAGTTCAAACTGTTCCTTTGGAAAGTTGTTTGTCAGCATGTCGGTGAGCACCTGCTCTCCAAAGTTTCCGCGAAGCTTCGAGTTCATGAAAACGGCACGGAGATCCTCGATGTTCCTGCCGATTGTTTGCATCGACTTCAACTCCTGTCCAAGAGAGCCAATATAGCGAGCCGCCTCGGTTAGACGGTCGTTTAACCGGTCATTCATTTTCTGAATGTTGTCATTGATCAGCCTGGCTGCTGATTGTTCGCCCATGCCGTCGAGTTTCTTGGAGAGCGCGAAATAGACGAAGGCAAGGGCAAAAAGCAGGACCAGTGCAATGATAACGAGAGGAGTTGTCATGGGGGAATTGACCTGTAAAAAAATTGTGACTATACTATAGCGCGAGCCATGAGACTGCCGCTAGTCGTGTGGCTGCGACATGCGTGAGTGTCCGCCCCTGTAGTTCAATGGATAGAACAACCCCGTCCTAAGGGGTGGATGTGTGTTCGACTCACGCCGGGGGCACCACCCGCCGATGTACTTCCCCCAGGACGATGGAAGTGGAATCTTGCTAGTTGTCCGTAGTATCATTGACAAACAACATTGTACGACACATCTTGCTGGGTGGTTTCATCCACATGTTGTCTACAGTTGTGAGTAACATTAAAGAGTACGCATACGCCATGGGCCAATAGCTCAGTTGGTAGAGCGCTGCATTCGCATTGCAGAGGTCTGGAGTTCGAATCTCCATTGGTCCACCACAAAGCACCTCCGATTCTTATCGGGGGTGTTTTGTTTCACATGAAACAATGCGTGGACTGTCTGACGCATCGTTGGCATAAAGCGCGTTTCCCGCGGCTAGGATAGTCGAGAGAGCCAAATTCCACCAATGGGAATGTTTCATGTGAAATAACTATTCGCCTTGGCACTCATATACTGGACATGATGGCTAAAGCATAGACAGCGCCAACTCACACCAGGAAGTTTCATGTGAAACAAACAACCGTCCTCAACTTATACACACTATTGTGCTCTCAGATGCATAATTTTGTCAACAATCTGCTTGACAAATAAGGCCTACCAACAATTTGTGTGGATAACTGTGTGGATAATGTGTGCAACTCTGTGAGTAATCTGTGAGTTTTAAACAAAAATGACTGTGGAAAAGAAATATTTAGGCTAAAATTAGCCATAATAATGATTGACTTTTGGTCGAAAATGTGATATAGTGCGTTTGCATAGTGCGAGGAGAATATATCGTGCAGCATTCTTCTCGCATCCACTACGGGGTGATTACCTGGTGGCTATGCGAATCTTTCAGGAAAAGACGTCCTGAATGAACGGGGCCGCGAGTCCCGCCTCCTTACTCGCAGAAATTTTTGAAGTACCCGAATTCCTGTGGTCAGCAGGGAAAGGGGAAGCGTGTCTGCGTGAAAGGAAAGGCTTGCGCCCATAACGCGTGAGGCTCCTTTCGAGTTGTCCAATCACGACCGTTCGTCGGAGTTTTTCGTTGTATCTGATTGCTGCGCGCTTTGTGGAAATGACGCATGTCGTCCCAGCGCCGCGCCCACAACTTTATTAAAGTCCTGCCTGTCCTCCTTGGGGCCATGGCCGTGTTTTTGTTGTCGCTTGCTGCACGAGCGGCAACAATTACTGGCTATTCTGACCTGGTGAGCAGGTTGGCCATAAACACCGCGGCAAACCACGAAATTAAATTCGTGACGCCAACCGGCGTGAACGCCTCAAGCGACACGATTACGGTTACGTTTGAGTCGGACCACGATCTTTCTGCGATCGTAGTGGGGGACATCGATCTTGCGTTGGATACCTCAGCGCCGACGAATGACTGTATCGGCGCATTTACGGACAAAACACTGGCTTCTTCAGCGGCCGCAAGCCCAACCTGGGGGGTCGGCGTTTCCGGACAGGTTATTACGTTTACGGCGCCAACTGACGCTGCGGCAGGGGAGATTCCGGCGGATACGTGCGTTCGTATACTTATTGGTTTGAATGCCACAACAGGCGGCACGGGCACGCACCAAATCGTGAACCCCTCCGTGGCCGTTGCTCACGCGATCGGTATCGCCGGCGTCTTTGGTGATACGGGTACGACGTACGTCTTGAATAATGATAACGACCAAGTGACTGTTACCGCTGAAATCGCAGGAGGTGGCGGGGGTGGTAGTGGCGGCACTGGCGGTCAACCGTCTGCGCCGACGATTTCCAATATTCGAACGGCTAATCTTTCCGAAACGGAAATTGACGTTCTTTGGGATACGGACGTTTCGTCGTCGAGCACGGTGAACTATGGTTTGACGACCGCATATGGCAGCAGCGCGTCGCCCTCAGGCAATACCTTTAACCATAGCGTGCATCTTTCCGGCCTTGCACCGGGCACGACCTATCACTACCAGGTACGCTCAACCGGTTTGGGTACGCCGGAAGCTATATCTGGCGACCACACCTTTACAACGCCGGATTCAACGCCGCCGACAATTAGTAATGTTGCCGCGACTCTCATTGCTGGTACGAGTGTACGTATCGTGTGGGATACGAACGAGGACGCGAACTCGCGTGTCGATTACGGCACCACCGTTTCCTACGGTAGCAATAGTACGAGCGGCACCATGGTGAATACGCACGCGATTGATCTCTCCGGTCTGTCGCCGAATACGACCTATCATTACCGCGTCACGTCGGCGGATGCTTCCAACAACACGGCGTCTTCATCCGACTTCACGTTTACGACTGCGGACACGACACCGCCCACGATTTCTAACATCGTTGTTGATGCGATTACGGAAACGTCGGCGCGCGCGAACTGGGCAACCGACGAACTTGCCGACTCAACGGTGCGCTTCGGTCTTACGAATGCGTACGGTTCCTCAGTGACGAGCGGAAGCATGGTCGCGAATCATCAACTGACGCTCAACGGGCTGGCTGCCGGCACGCTGTATCACTTCAGCGTGAGTTCTACCGATGCGGCAGGCAACGGCGCGACATCAACCGACCAAACTTTCACGACCTTGTCGGACAACACGCCGCCGGCCAACGTCAGCAACCTTGTCGTAACGGCGGGGGATACGCAGAACGTGTTGAGCTGGACCAATCCGGCGGACATTGATTTTGCCGGCGTGCGCATTCAACGATCGACTGCGGCACATCCGGCTACGCCTTCGAGCGGTACCAATGTCTATAACGGACCCGGTACGACGATAACTGATACAGGTCTCGTCAATGGAACGAGGTATTACTACACAGCGTTCGCGTACGACAACTCCGGAAACTTTGCGACGGGCGCGATCGGGTCTGGTACGCCGTTTGACGTGACGCCGCCGTCCCCGGTCTCGAACTTTACGGTCACAGCTGGAGACGCGCAAAACGCGCTCGCTTGGTCGAACCCACTGATCTCGGATTTCAGTCAGGTGCGCGTTCAGAGATCGGCGACAGGTTTCCCGGCAAATCCGGGCGAAGGCACGACGATCTATTCCGGCACCGCGCAAAATTATCTCGATACGGGATTGGTCAATGGCACCACCTATTACTACTCGATCTTCGCGAGAGATACGTCGGGTAATTTCTCGGGACCGGCACAAGCTTCCGGAACGCCGGTTGGCCCGCCTCCTCCGGCGGCAGTCTGTGGAAATACGGTTTGTGAAGCGACGGAAACGACCGCATCTTGCCCGGTCGACTGCCCCTTGGTTCCGCCTCCGCCGACCGCCTACTGCGGCGACGCAGTTTGCAACGCAGGCGAAGACAACATCAGTTGCGCTGTCGATTGTCCGGCACCCCCTCTGCCTCCGATCACGCTTCCGCCTACGACAACCACGGAGCCGGTGAACCGCTCGCTTGTGCGCGTCTTCGCTCTCAACCGCGTTCTCGAGCTGCATCAGAACAGCAATGGGGAATACCGGATTCTGCCGAGCCGATCATTGACGTTCTTCGTGCCGATGTCGGCGATTCCGCGCGAGGTCGCGTCCATGACATTGAACTTTGCGTCCGGCGCCTACTTGTTCACGAGGACGACGCAGTCGGTTCCTGCCGACGGTTACGTTGTCGATGTTTCCGCGCCGAACATGACGGGCCGCACAAACGCAACAATCATCGTGACGTTTGCCGATGGAACCACGGATGTCATCGATCTTCTCGTCCGTATTGAACCCTTCGGAACGGTTACACAGTCGAAAGATGGTCAAAAAGTTCCGGTTGCGGGAACCAGAATCAATCTGCAGAAACGCGTCGGCACGTGGATTGATTGGGATGCGCTTCCGTATCACCAAGCGAATCCGGTGACAACGGACGGGTTTGGAACATATGCCTTCATGGCGCCTCCGGGCGAGTACCGCATTGTCGCGGTGCGCGAGGGCTACCGTACGTATGAAGGCCCGCCGTTCGATCTCTCTACGGAAGTTATAAACGACGCGTTCGAATTGATCGAGCTGCCGCCGTCCGTAGTAGACGTCTTCGTCCCCGGCGCACCGATCACGGAGAACATCGCGAACGTCGCCAAGGCGCTCGGCGCGCAAGGGGCGTATGTCACGAAGATTCTCACGAACGAGGTTATTCAGGATCCGCGAGTGGAAACGACGACGACGCAAATCCTCGTCCCGGCAGCGGCAGCAGCCACGACGGCCGTGGTGGCAACAGCCGTGCAAGCGTCGAGTGTCGTCAGTTACATGTACTTCTTAATGACGCAGCCGTTGCTCCTGATCGGCCGCCGAAAGCGCAAAGGATTCGGAACGGTCTACAACGCGCTCACGAAATTGCCTGTCGACCTGGCCTCGGTACGTCTCTTCCGTACGTCGACAAATCGTTTGGTGCGCACGATCGTTACGGACAAGCAAGGACGCTATGCGTTCCTGGTTGAGCCAGGGGAGTATCGCATTGAAGTTACGAAACCAGGCTTCGTCTTCCCGACGCGTTATCTCGGTAATCAAAAAGAGGACGCTCAGTATGTTGATCTCTACCACGGAGAACAAGTGGTGGTTAGCAGCGAGGGCGGCGTGATCACGGCAAACGTGCCGCTTGACCCGATTGAGGCTATTAAGACGTCCAGGCGCCTCCTTTTGGAGGAAATCGGAAGACGCGTACAAAACGTGCTCGCGTTCTCAAGCGTACTGCTTACCTTCTTGGCATCGCTGCTCTATCAGAGGCTATACCTCTATATACTCGCCGCGGCGCAGCTTGCGCTCTACCTGCTTTTCAAGCGATTGGCACGCCCATCACGGCCGAAAAATTGGGGAATCATCTATGACCAGCACACGAAAAAACCGATTCCGTTCGCGGTCGCTCGCATCGTCGAGACGCAATACAACAAAACGCTTGAGTCTCGCATTGCTGACAGCAAGGGTCGATACAACTTCTTGGTCGGAAACAACAAGTACTTCATCACGGTTGAAAAACCCGGGTACGAATCTTCCAAGACGGACGAACTCGATCTGACGCAGAAGGGTTCCGAGGCAGGGGTCGTGAGTCGAGACATTCCCATGCGTGAGAGGAAGCCAGAATAAACGGAGTCCGGAGCACATGCTCCGGCATCCGGTCCGGCGCCCTGAAACAGGGCTCCGAACCGGGTGAGATCCACTAGGGTCAAACACCCGAAACATTTCATGGAACGTTTCGTGTACAGTTTGCGACGTCTTGTACGGACGGCCATTCAGGCCGCCCTGGTCTTGTCGTTGCTGCTTGGATCGTTCCCGGTCCCCGTTGCACAAGCCGTCAACTCCGTCCCGAAGATCCTCAACTACCAGGCCCGTATCACGGACAGCGGCGGCGTCCCTGTCCCGAACGGGACTCTGTCCGTCGTCTTCAAGCTCTACGACGGAGACGGCACC
>JBPOIQ010000087.1:0-5964 GCA_052034355.1 Minisyncoccota bacterium | reverse complement strand
CCAAAAAGCGCCTTGAGGCGCTTTCCGGTGTCCGTTCCGTGGACTACGTTTTGAAGTGATCACTCGCGCACCACGCCTTTGCCGGCGGCGGACTCGTCACCCAGGAGATCGGTTTCGATACCCGGAGCCGTTTTTAGGATCACGGTACCGACGTCTTTATCGAAGGCTTCAAGTCGGTTGTCGCCGGTGATATCGATGATCTTTCCGGCGTCTTCGGCTACAGGAGTCAATTCGACATCGAAGCTGATGGAGACCGATTTCACCGACGTTGGCAGGCGGTTGAGCCGCCAGGTCGCTTTGCGCCCCGTCTCGTCGAAGCTCAGGCTGCCGGCTTCAACCAAGCGTTCTTGTCCGGTCCATTTCGAGCCTTGCGGCAAGAGTGTCGTTGCCGCTAGGTCGGTGAGCTCGTGGAGGGAATTCTGCACGACCCACGTGACGCGATAGATCGTTTTTTCTCCAGCCTTGGGCGGCAGAGGGCCCGAACCGATCGGCGTGCCGTCTTCGGTGAAGTAGCGACCGTAAGCTTGGAACGACGTGTCGCTTTGCAGACGAATGTCGAACGGCGCCGTATCGACTTGCCGCGAGCCAGAGACTTTTCCGGCTTTGCCGATCATCGCACTACCGACAGCGTGGATCGTGTAGACGGAAGACGTGACGTCGGTGAATGGTTTGCGGATCAGCTGCACCGAGAAGGCGATTTCGCCTTTGTCGCCGGGGCTCAGCAGGGCGAGCGCGGAAAGCTCTTTTTTCGTCCAGGAAATGGTGGAGCCGACGCGCTTTCCTCCCAGATCATCCTTCAGGGATACCCAGTCGAGCAAGGTCTTGCCTGCTGGTTCGGAGGGGAGCGCCGTGGAGACCGTAACGTCCTTGAGGGCGACGTCGCCGGCGTTTTCGTAGCGTACCGAGAAGTAGAGCGTGTCGCCGAACGAGACGATTGGAGGCTTGTCGGAACCATTCACGAGCAAGGCCAAGTCCAAGTTGCTCTTCAAGACGTTGGTCGACGTGTTCGCTCTCGCAATTTCGATCATCCCGGCGTTTTCGGCGAATCCGGCGCGCGCCTGCATTGTTTTCTGTCCGCGCGAGGTCGCTGAGAACGTACCGCGGACCGTGACCGAGGCCTTCGCTCCCGCTTCGACACTCGGGAAGGTCCACTGCAGTGCGACGCCTTCGTCGTTCTTCGGCTTGGATGTTTCAAAGATGAAGCCGTCGAGCGGGTCAACCTGCAGCCGTACGTTTTCGAGAGGGCGGCCCGATCGGTTCTCGTATTCGAAGACGTATGCGATTTCGTCGCCAGGCGTCATCTCCGGCGTGCCGGTCGCCGAGAGTGTTAGGGCCGCATCTTTCACGACGACGGTGTGAGATGAGACTTTTTGGAATTCCGCGTTGAAGTCGGCGGGCTTGTAGTTGAGTTCGGCCTGGAAGGTGAGCGCGGCTTCGAGCTCGCGTTTTACGTAGCCCCGGATGCGCACTTCGCCTTCGCCACCAGGCGCGATCGATCCGATCGCCCACGTGTTCTTTTCAGTCGAAGGAAGATCGGTCTCCGTGACCGCGAATCCGTCAGGTAATTTGAGGACGATGTTCGCGCGCGCGAGTGGAATGCGTTCGTTATTTTGATAATGGACGACGACCTCTTCCTCGCTCCCCGAAGTGAAACTGCCGTCGGTTTGTACCGTGAGTCCGACGCCGTCCCCGCTGAATCCAGACGTACGTGAGAACAGGAAGAGTCCTGCCCACGTCGCGCCGCCGATCACGAGAAGCGCCAGTACCGAGAGAATGATCGCGGAGCGTAACCGGCTTCCGGGCTTACCTTCGAGACGCGTGAAGTCCGGCATCGCTCCGTCCGGATCGGAGTAGATCTGCTTGAGCTCCTGCTCCAGATCCTGTTTCGTTTTTTTTGCCTTCTCCTCCATAGAAGTCATTATTCGCGATTGACCAATACCGTACCGACGAAGATGTCCCGATCGAGCGGCGTCGCAAGTTCGAGTCGTCCATCCGATACTTTCGCTTCCTCAGGAACGCTTGTGCGGATAGACCATCCTTTCGGGACCAGCAGGCGGCTTTCAAACGAGCGTTGCGTCGCGCCGGCTTGCTTTTGAACGATGAGTTTGAGTTCCGTCGTCGCAACGTGCGCGCCGAGCGCGGCTTTCAAGCGATCCGGCCATGTCTCGGATTTGCGCGTCAGATCATCGAGGCGGAAGGGGAGGCGGTAGCTCAGAACGACCGTCTTCGTTTCGCCCGGTTCAAGCTGGATCCAATTGCCGAAGACCGTGAGGTTCGTTTCGTCGTGTATCGTCGTTTTCGAGATTTCGTCGATGGTTGTCGGCCCTTCGACGGCGGCGAGCATGGCGGACGGCTGCAGGGTCGTATCCTGTGGGAGGAAATAGCCGTCGGCGGGAGCGCGGAACCCTTCGGCCGAGAGAAGCGTGCTGCCCTTCGGCACGTACACGCGCAGGTAATCGATGTTTTTGATGCCGGTAAAGAGCTCGCCGGCCTTTCCTTCATGCGTGCGCGTGATCGTGACCGTGTCGATGATGCCTCCTGTTTCTTCGAAGCGCGTCTCATGCCGGATGTGTTGTTTGATGACGCCGTCCGTTTTGCCTCCGGCGATGTTCGTGTCGATGACGGCCAGGTAGTCAGCGTTTGCGATCGGCCGCAGGGCACCCGTCCAGCCGAAGCCGTCGGCGACCCTCTGCGCGTTTTCGTCGCGGAGATAAACCTGGATGTCTTTCGCTGCCAGCGCGTTGCCGAGCGAGCCGGCCAGCTTCGGCAGGTCGTTTGATCCGCCGTCGACCAGCTTCTTGAGAAGCTTCGGCGCCATGTCGCTGATGATCTGTTTCGGTCGGTTTGTTTCGCGATCGTATTCGATCTCGACGGCTTTCTGTGTTTCCAAGGCGAAGTTCTCCGCAGTGATCGTCTTTCCGTATTCCGGCATATCGATCGGGCCTGCGGCGCGCAGCAGTTCCTGCATGACGTTCGAGGTGATCGCGATCACGCCGTCGACGGTCGGGCCGCCGCTCTTTTCGTAGAACCACATGAGCGATCTCGCCGAGGTGGGGAAGTCAGGAAACCAGTTGGCGTCCTGAAATTCCCAGCGGGCGTTCACGAGACGAAGTTGATCTGGCGCCATGATGCGCCTGTTGAATCCACCGCGCAGATCATAGGAACCGCCTGCGGGGATTTCCATTTTGGTGATCGCTCCGTCCACAAGATCCATGAGAGCAAAGGATCCGATGAATCCTCCGGTCGGACGCAGCTCGTTCGCATTTTGGAAGACAACCAGGTATCGACGCTTTCCGTTTGCGCCAATTGCGTCGAGCAGGGTCGGAGAAGCGTCGGAAGTCCGTTGAAGGTCAGCGAGCGCGAGCCGCACGTTTTCTCGAATGCGGGAGAAGGTCGCGCGATAGGCGTCAGGCACGCTCCGTTCCGAAACGCTCTTCAGCTGTTCGATGCCGCTTTCAAGGTGGGGGAGAGCGGCGGTAAGCGCGTCTGTCATGTGCGCGATCTTTACGGCATTCGTATCCTGCGAAGCCTGCATTGCATCAAAACCAGCGGCGAGCTCCGCGCCCGCTTTAGAGATCGATTCGCCGGCGTTCAGCAGTTTCGTACCGCTTGAAAGTTTTTCGCCGTTGCCGCTCAAGAGCGCCGCCAACTGAACGGTCGCGTCATCAACGCGCTCGCGCGTCGCGGCGAATGCGCTGGCGGATCTCGTGAAGGCTTCGACGGAAGAGTCGTCGCTGCTCAAGGCGTTTTCGCCCGCGTCTTTGAGGCTATGCACGGCTTCTTGCGCGTCGGCGGCGATGACGCCGGCACGGCGAAGGAGGCCGGCGTACGACAAGAGCGCTTGCAGCGGCAGCGTCACGAGAATGGCGATGACTGCAAACGACATGACATGCCGTTTCCACGTTGCATCGGGGAAAAATGAAAAACCCGGTTTTCTCTTTTTTGAAAGCTTGATCGTGACCGGAGCCGGGCCGTTAGAGGCGATAAGGACAGGTCGTTTCGGAGACAGTGGCTGTGCGACAGCCTTCGTTTTTAAAGGCTTCGGATTTTTTTTGAACGCCAGCGCCACGATCGCGAACGGTAGTTTCAAGAATCCGCAAATCGAGGCGCGTTGCGCCTTTTTGTGCGGCATGAAAGGGACCATCGAACGATGCGTGTGATCCTGGCGCTTGAAGATGCGCGCCCACACGCTGAGCTTCTGCCAAACATCCAAATTCGGTCTCGGTCCTTTCGGCGCCTGATCGGAAAAAGCTGAAAGATCAACGACGTGCGGCGACATCGTAGACGAATCCAGGATCGGCACGCCTTTGCGCCGATCGTTCGCTTCGTTCATCGATTGTCGTCGCTCGGGCACGTTCATGGTTTCAGGGAAGAAAGGTAGACGTGATAGGTTTGCTCGGCACAGGCTTTCCAGGTGTATCGTTCGGCGCGGGCGATGCCGCGTTCCGCAAGCGTGCTGCGCAGAGCATCGTCCGTAGCGATGCGTTTCATGGCATCAGCCATAGAGCGCGGGTCTTCCGGCGAGAAATAGATGGCCGCGTCTCCCAGCACTTCCGGAAGGCAGGAGGAGTCGGAGGCTGCGACTGGCGTTCCGTAGCGCATAGCCTCGAGCGGCGGAAGTCCGAATCCTTCGAGGAGTGACGGGAAGACGTAGGCTTTGGCGCCGCGATACAGTTCAGCGAGTTCGGCATCGCTCGCGTATCCGTAGAAGAGCACGTCGTTGTTTTTCGTGAGTCCGAGTCGCTCCGCCTCCGAACGCAAGCGTTCGTAGAAGTAGTCCATTTTGCCGACCAAGACGAGCTGGTTTTGGAATCCTTCGTTCTGGACCGTTTTAAAGACCTCGAGCAAACGTTCTAGGTTTTTGTGCGGATAGGCGTTGCCGACGTAGAGAAAGTAGGGCTTTGTGATTTTTTTTGCCGCCAGGTCGATGTTTTCAACGTTTGACCGTATCGGATCGGAAGCTTCGTACGTAACGGTTATTTTGTCTTCAGGGACTCCGAGTGAGTTTACGATATCCCGTTTGGTGTATTCCGAGACCGCGATAATGCGGCGGGCGCGGCGGGCGGCATGGCGAATGGCCAGGTGGTAGGCCGCGTATTTCAAACGGTAGGTTACGGCATTCAGGGTCGTCGCGCGCTTTGTCGGGTGGCGGAAGAGGATGAGGTCGTGGATCGTCACGATAAAGGGGCAGGGTGTCAGGATCGGAACGTTGAAATGCGGAAAGTGCATGAGATCGATCCTCTCCCTTCGAAGCAGTGGCGGAAAGAACAGCTGTTCGGCCCACGAATACCACGTAAAATCAGCCAAAACCTTGCGGAAACGGGGTGATTTGGGCTGGTACAGATCGAAGTTCTCCTTGCGCAAAAACACGATAAATTCGAGGGGCTCACGCCCCTCACCCCGCGCCTGCGGGGCGTGCTCACTCACGATTCCCTCCAGGTTCTCAATGAGCCTCTCGGTATACCGGCCGAGTCCTTTGCCAATTGGCCCGAAAAACCTTGCGTCAATGCCGATTCTCATGGCCTCACTTTACCATTTTTTCCGTTCTCTAAGGAAGGATTGAGTGTTTTTAAGCTCAGATCACTCGTAAAGCTTGATTTTACGGCCAAAAAATGATAAACTATTCTATGTATCCACAGGGCTTAGCAGGGCTCTGAGGAAAAACAAAAACAAATGAGGGGGGATTTTTACAATTTTTTCGCTAAAAATAGCGGTTTTGATACAAGCCGTCAGGCATCTTTTACGTTGCCTGGCGGTTTTTCTTTGAAAAAACATCTCCTCCGATCGCTGAAAGCCGCTCTCCCAACGATTTTTATTGCATTTTCTCTCGCTTTTCCTGCACAAGCCGTCAACTCCGTCCCGAAGATCCTCAACTACCAGGCCCGTATCACGGACAGCGGCGGCGTCCCTGTCCCGAACGGGACTCTGTCCGTCGTCTTCAAGCTCTACGACGGAGACGGCACC
>JBPOIQ010000078.1:0-6453 GCA_052034355.1 Minisyncoccota bacterium | reverse complement strand
GCCTGCGTTCCCTGGATCGGCATGTTGATTGCCATGCGCTCGGCTTCGGCGCGCAAATACGGCACGCCGGAATTGATGTCGGGAAGATATCTGCGGCGTCCGAATAACGTCTCGACATAGCCGAGACTGCGCGCCTGCGCCTTCGACTGCTCCATGTAGCCGCGAAGGCCTTTGTAGACGTCGAGGTACTTCTTGATGAAGTTCGACGCTTCTTCACGACTGAGTCCAGCCGAGGAAGCGAGGGAGTTCGCACCCATGCCGTAGAGGATGCCGAAGTTAATCGCCTTCGCCGCGCGGCGCTGTTCGAAAGAAACTTCCGCTGCGCTGATTTCCCAAACTTCGGCGGCTGTCGCCGTGTGAATGTCGGTGCCTTTTTTGAAGGCCTCCATCATCTTCGGATCTTCGGCGATCGAGGCGGCAATGCGTAATTCGAATTGCGAATAGTCCGCGGCGATCATCACGTTACCCTTGTCGACAATGAACGCTTTGCGAATTTCGCGGCCGAGTTCCGTGCGAATCGGAATATTCTGGAGGTTCGGATCCGACGATGAAAGACGTCCCGTGGCAGCGACGGCCTGATTGAAGTGCGTATGCAAACGGCCCGTGCGAGGATGAATCAAAGACGGGATGGCGGATACGTAGGTGGAGAGCAGCTTTGAATACTCGCGGTGCTCAAAAATGTCGCCGATAATCGGATGCTGTCCGCGCAGCTTTTCGAGTTCGTCAGCGCCCGTCGAAAGCTGGCCTGTCGAGGTTTTCTTGATGCCTTTTGTCGGGAGGCCAAGCTTCTCGAAGAGGACATGCTGGAGCTGGGCAGGGGAGTTGATGTTGAATTCCTCGCCGGCCGCCTTAAGGATCGATTTCGAAACTTCGTCGATGCGCGCACGCATGACGGTTTCCATTTTTTTCAAAAAATCGGCGTCGACTTTGATGCCGTGCGATTCCATGACGGCGAGTACGGGCAGGAGCGGTCGTTCGATCGTTTCATACACCTTGCTCAAGCTTTCGTCGGAAAGTTTTTTCGAAAGCGTCCCGTGCAAGTCCCAAATCCATTTTGCTTCATCGGCCAGCGAGGATACGTTTTCCTGCTCGAAGAGCGTGGCCTGCGCGTCGATGGATTGGCCCGTCAATTCGAACACAAGAGCGGCCAGGTCATGTGCGCGGCTACCAGGGTTGAGCAGGTACGACAGGAGCATGACGTCCTCCAACGTACCTCCCAAGGCCACGCCGACCGAGACGAGAGCGACAACATCCTCCTTCACGTTATGGGCTATTTTTACGGTCTGAGAGGCCAAAAAATCGGCGATCACCTTCGGCAACCTTCCGTCGTCCGAGCGCCAGATAGCCGAACGCGATCCGTCGTACGCCGCGATTGCGGACCACTTCGGGGCGATGCGATCTTCGTTGCCATATGCGAAACGCAAGGCAACGCGCTCGGAGTCTTGAAAGGCCAAAGCGAACTCTTTCGCGTCCAGCGTTTCAGTTGAAACGCGGGTCACTTTCTTCGAGGATTTCTTTTTTGCGGTCTCTTTTTTTTCGCTTACCGCTCTCGACTTTTTTGCGGCCGTTTTCTTTTCGCCAAACTCTTTTTCAACTTTCGGCAAAAGGGTGCGGAATTCGAGGTCTTGAAAAACAGCGCGAAGCTTTTCAAGATCAGGAGCGCCAACGCTCGTTTCCGTGAACGAAAATTCGAGCGGCAAATCGCGCACGATCGTCACCATTTTTTTGGAAAGGGGGACATCCTTCTCGCCATCCAGAAGCGCCTGGAGCGTGCGCGGTTTGAAATCGTTCGGCGAACTTTTGACGGCCGCATAGATTCCCTCGATCGTTCCGTATTTTTTCAAAAGCTCGGTCGCGCCTTTGTCGCCGATCCCTTTCAACCCTTTCAGATTATCGGACGGGTCCCCGCACATCGCCTTGTAATCGATCATCTGCGACGGCGTGAGTCCGTAACGTTCAAAGACAGCAGCTTCGTCGTAAATAACGATGTCGGACATGCCTTTGCGCTGGGTGTAGACTTTCGTGCGCGCATCGACAAGCTGAAGCGTATCGCGGTCGCCGGTTACGATCACGACTTCCGTATCTTTCGGCGCTTTTTTCGAGAGTGTACCGATGACATCGTCCGCCTCGAACCCGGGCATCTCATAGACGGGGATATGAAAGCCGGCAAGAACGTCTTTGACCATCGGGATCTGCGCGTAGAGTTCGTCTGGCTGCTTCACGCGCTGCGCTTTGTATTCGACATATGCGTCGTGCCGAAACGTGGCTCCCGGAAGATCGAATGTCACCGCGAGGTGCGACGGTTTCAAATCGCTCAACACTTTCATCAACATAACCGTGAAGCCGTACGCAGCCGAAACAACCCGGCCGTCTTTCGTGGAAAGCGGCGGCATGGCGTGCCAAGCGCGGTGCAAGACGGCATTGCCGTCGATGATGACAAAGCGGTTTTTCATAATGCCATCCTATCAGAAGAGAGTTCGGGAGCAAGGGACGTTGTTCACGAACGACGTGCCAAGCGATTGAAAAAACGCCCGGGTTCGGGCGTTAGGAAATAGCCTTGAGTCCGCCAGCGGTACGGATGACGCGGCCGCTCTTGATGTCCCGCGAGTAGTAGTCCAAACGCACGACGAACGGCTCCGATGCTACTGCGCTGCTGAGCAGGATGGCGAAGCTGTCGTTTCCATTCTTGAACTGGCCGAGTACCTCGTACTCGCTGCCAAAAGGCAGACCTCTCACCTGAGCAGGCGGGCGCTTCGATTGGTCGGTCGGCCACGCCAACCAACACGCGCCAAGACCGAACAGCATCGGCGTCGCCGCGTAGAGCGCGAATGATACCACGCCCGTTTTCTGATAACCGAGGAAGAAGTTACCGACCGCGGCGGCCACGCCCGCAATGAACAGTGTAACGATCAATGATTTGCGCATTGGGAATCCTCCTGGCTAGAAACTAGCATACGTTTTATGACGCGTCAACGGAGCGGCTTGCTCAGCAAAGAAAAAAGACCCGCAAGATGCAGGTCTAGTAACGCCTCGTGACGAGTACGAAGTTGCGTTCGCCGCTCCGTGTCCGTCGGTGCGAATGCCACTGGTAATCACCGTTCTCTGTGTCGCTGTACGTTGTGATCTTGTCCCAATGCACGCTGTAAGGATCGACGCCGTACTTCTCGAACTGGCGAGTGATGAGTTTCGGCAAGGAGATGTGGCCGTGGCTGACCACGCCTTGACCCCAAGTGTCGTTCAAGTATGCGCACATCTTCTCGTTGCGCTTTCCTTGTTCCGACTCGTCGTACGGGTGGCTGAAGTTCGACTGGCCAATGCCGCAGACGACATGTGCCTGAATAGAGCTCGTGTGCTGAACGTTACCGCCAAGCAACGCATCCATGATTGCATCCACGACCGAAGCGAATCGGCGTGGCGCCGCTCCGTTGAAGAGCCTGTTTGCATCGTAGAGACTCTCGCGGCCGGCATGCGCGGCGACCACGAGTCCTGTTACCCCGTTCCGCGCGACGATGGTCGGGCAATCGCTTGAAGCGATGCCACAGGCGTCCTGGACCTTGTCCAACAGAACGCCTTCAGCCTCCGCGCCGCGGAAGATTCGACCTTCGTACCACGGAACCGTCAGATCGACGGAACTTGCAAGGAGCGCGTTGAACGTTCGCGGCGTGGGCAGATACAGGCGTCCGATGCGATGCGTCTTGAGGAGCGCCTCGATCTTCCGGCCGATACCGGGGTTATTCGCCTCCGACTCCGATCGATCGTAGCCTTTCAGGGCCCAGTTTCCACTGCTTCTCCCGAAACAGTCCACTTCGACCGCCCCATCGAAGAAGCGATACGAAGCAGTCGGGACGGCGACACCGCTCACTGAACACCCCCTTGTTCACTCTCTTCCGGAAGGGAAGACGACGGAGCCTCGGGGCTCAGTGGTGGCAGTTCGGTGCGCATGAGCGTACTCCAAACATCCTCGCACTCCGACAGACCGGAGAATTTCTTGGCGAATCTCTCCGCCCGCTTGCTCAGACCGATCGATCCGCATTGGCTGGAGATCGCGGCCTTCCAGCCGTAGCGATGAGCCGCAGAGCACGTCAGTGCGTAGGCTTCGTCCTCGGTCGCAATCTTGAGCACGCATTGCATGGGGCTCAAATCGATGTCGAGACGATACGCTTCGTGCAGATCGCGAACCGCCGGCATGCGGAGCCATTGGAGATAGTGCTGATGCTCGTGCGCGAGCACGGCGAAAGCGATCTCCTGCCCGGCCTGCGAGACCGGTGTCGCGATCAACGTCACGTCGATCGTGATCGTCGGACGCTTGTTCAGCACGGAGAACGTGCCGTCCACGCGTTCGTCCAGATCATCGACCCGCAACACGACTTCACCCTTCTTGACGGCATCGACGAGATCCTTGCGGATCTGTTTGTCAGGGTGCGCCATAGCCAGCGACATCAGCCGCTCGGCATCCGTCGGCGTGCGGTGCGTACGCCGCATTCTCATGTAGGAGTCGGCGAAGAACAGGAGCGCCAGGAAGACGCTGCCAATCAGGAGGCCGACAAGCGGCCCCGAGAACGCATCGTAGAACCGTTTCTTTTGCTGGGACACGGGAGCCTCCTTTGAAGGAACGTGGTCATCCGACCTCTTGTGTCAGATGGCGGCAACCTAGCCCAAATAAAGATTGGCGTCAAGGCAGTGCATCAAAAAACACCCGAATCGATCGGGTGTTTTTTGATGGAGGCGCCGAGCGGATTTGAACCGCTGATGAGGGTTTTGCAGACCCTTGCCTTACCACTTGGCGACGGCGCCTCGAACGGACGAACTATAAGTCGGTCCCGCGAGCCTGTAAAGAGCCTACATGAGCTTCACATCGACCAGTTCCCAATAGGAAGAGAGAAGCGCATACGCGGCATAGAGAGCGGCGAAGACCCCGATAAATTCCGCTGTTGAAAGAAGATTCGCGTTCGAGAGAAGCGCGCCGATGGACGCGGCGGCGGCCAAGTTCAGAAAGATCGTGGTCTCCAACTGCTGTTCCATGAATCGAACCCGGTCGTGCGTCGTCCGACGCCATTTTCCGCAAAATCTCCAAAGCAATGCCCACACCGCCTCCGTCAAAAGCGGTAGCGCGAAATAGAAAGCCGCTTGCACAACATTACCTCGGCTCGCGGCCATGATTGCGCATTGAAGCAAGAGAACCTCGATCAAACCAAACAGCAGATCAACGGTGGAGTTTCCCGCATCGAGTCCAAACGTTTCGTCGGCGGACTTGTACTTCAACCACCAATGGACAACGATCGCGATTGAAGTCACGACAAACAAAAATGCCTGAGGTCCCCTGAGTCCGAAAAGAGCATCGACTCCGAGAAAAACCAGGAGTCCAAAAAGAATATCGAAAAGGAGCGGCGAGAACTCCGTATGTCGTTCTGCAATGACCTGTTTCCTCCTCAGGCGCATAGTAATGTCAGTATAGCACAAGCAAAAAACCCCTTGCGGGGTTTTTTGTTTTTTAGCGGGCCAGAGCCACTTCGCTCGTCTTAACGATGGCGAGGGGCGTGTTCCACAAGCGCTTACCGTGACGGATAACCGACGCGGCATATCCGTTATCGATGTTGCAGCCGTTATGGCACTGAATAGCGTAGGTAGGGTAACGCTGGTAGCTATTGCGTTCCAGGTAGGTCAACGTCCAGTTTGCCGAACACTCGAGGTCTTCGGCGCACTCAACGGAGATTTTATGGAGCTTCACCCAGATCTGGAAGTAGCCGCGAGCCTTACCGCGGTCGCCAACGGCGGTCGCGATATTGTTCGATTCCTTCCAAAGCATGCCGAGCAGGTGCTGGGCACATTCCTGGGAATAGCCTCGATCAAGGCAAACCTTGAGGAGGACGTCTTGGACCGTACTTGTCGATTCGGCCTCAAGAATCTCCTTATTTTCCGACTGACCAAGCTCAAACAGGGCCGCAACCGCCTCGGGGGTAGCTGCATGTGCCTGAAGAGGCTGGAAACCGGACAAAAGGAGAATAATCGCCAGGGGGATGGAAAGACCGGATTTAAGGCCGGTAAGCATGGAGAGGGCCTTGTTTTTGGTCAATTTCATGTTTTTTTGGCTAATTTTGGCCTTGAAACCAAATCGACCGCCATCGCAGTCGACGGGAAAAGATACCACAAAACGGGGTTTTTGTCAATGCCCAGGGGTTGATTTTGCCCCCGGAAGCCGATACCTTACTAGGTGCCATTCCCTGAACGCAACCACATGACCTATCGACCTAAAATTCGCTCCATGTTCACCAAGCGAACGAACGACGAGCTCTCCGTGGTTCAAAAAGTTCCCTTCATGGGAGCAATGACGGGCGGACCTTCCCCGGAACGTCAGCGACACATCAGAAAAGCGCTCCGAATCATCGGTACGGTCTGTCTTTTCGGTTTTTTGGCCGGTGTCGTCAGCGTTGCGCTCCTCTTCGCCTGGGTGAG